>NZ_JBEZLA010000023.1:0-91837 GCF_040651925.1 Streptomyces sp. NPDC048349
CCGGATGCCCCCGTACTGGACGTACTTGGGCTTTCGGCCGGTGCGGCGAGAGTGCGTGCCGGGCACCGCGACGCCGCGGACCTCCGTCAGACACCTCCTAGCTTTCCGTGCGGTACATCAGGTCGACCTCGTGGGTGGTGAAGCCCATGCCCTCGTAGACGGCCAGGGCCGCCGGGTTGTCGGCGTCGACGTACAGCATCGCCGTCGGCAGGCCCGCCGCGGCAAGGTGGCGCAGGCCGATCGTCGTGAGGGCCTTGCCGAGGCCGCCGCCCTGGGCGCCCGGGCGGACGCCGACCACGTAGACCTCGCCCAGCTCCTCGGCCCGGTGGATCTTCGTCCAGTGGAAGCCGACCAGTTCTCCGGCGCGCTCGGCCAGGAAGAAGCCCTTCGGGTCGAACCAGGGCTGCGCGATGCGGTCGTTCAGGTCCCGCTGGGTCAGCGAGCCCTGTTCGGGGTGGTGGGCGAAGGCGGCCGCGTTCGCCGCGAGCCAGGCCGCGTCGTCGGTGCCGGGCACGAAGGTCCGTACGGTCACACCCTCCGGCAGCACCGGCTCCGGCAGCGGGTCCGCGTCAGGGCCGAGCGGCCGGCGCAGCTGGCGCAGCTCGCGGAAGAGGGTCAGGCCGAGCACCTGGGCGAGGTGCCGGGCCGCCGACTTGCCGCCGTGGGCCCACACCCGGATCCGCTTGCCGGAGGCGGCCAACAGGGCCGTGCCCAGGGCCCGCCCGTGGCCGCGGCCGCGCAGCGCGGGGTGGACGACGAGTTCGGCGGCCGGGGCCTCCACCGGGTCGGTGTCCTCCAGTTGCCCGTATCCGGCGAGCCGGCCGCCCTCGGTGAGCAGGAAGTGCCGGATGCCCTCGCGCGGCCCGCCGCGCAGCTGGAGGCGGCCCTGCTCGGACACGGAGGTGGTGCCGTCGGTGCGTGCGGCGTCGGCGATGAGGGCGAGCACGGCCTGGGCCTGCTCCTCCGTCAGCTCGTCGAGGGTCTCAATCTGCCGTCCCGGCTCCAGGGCCGCTGCTGCGTCAGTCATGCCTTGAGCCTACGACCGCGGCGGGCGCCGGGGCGGGCGCCGGGGCGGGTGCGGCCCCGGGCATGGGTCCGTCTTCTGCCCGTAACCACCTCGATACCCGGTACCCCTGTCGTGCTACGCGCGTTGACCATAGGCTGCGGCGGACCTCCCATGTTTGTCTCGCTGTCCACAAAGGGGACTAAATGTCAGCGACGCCACAACGGCACCGCCGCAACCGCCGGTTGACCTTCACCGCTCTCGCCGTCACGGCCGGGGCCGGGGCGATGGTCGCCGCCGCTCTGCCGGCCGGGGCCGCGAGTGGTGGCGGTGCCGCCAAGAGCCGGACCGTCGACGTGCAGATGCTGTCGTTCAACGACTTCCACGGCACGCTGGAGCCCCCGCAGGGCTCCTCCGGCAATGTGACCGAACGTCAGGCCGACGGCACCACCAAAGCCATACCCGCGGGCGGGGTCGAGTACCTCGCGACCGCCCTGCGCGAAGCCCGCAAGGGCCACGAGTACTCCGTCACCGCCGCAGCCGGTGACATGATCGGCGGCAGCCCGATGCTGTCCGGGCTCTTCCACGACGAGCCGAGCATCGAGGCGCTGAACAAGCTCGACCTCGACGTCACCAGCGTCGGCAACCACGAGTTCGACGAGGGCAGGGCCGAGCTGCGCCGCATGGCGTACGGCGGCTGCCACCCGGTCGAGGGCTGCTTCGAGGAGGGCAAGGAGTTCACGGGCTCCGAGTTCCCCTTCCTCGCCGCCAACGTCACGGACGAGAAGACCAAGCGTCCGATGATGAACCCCACCTTCATCTGGAAGAAGGGGGACGTGAAGATCGGTTTCATCGGCGTCACCCTGGAGGGCACTCCGGACGTCGTCACCGCCGAGGGCGTCAAGGGCCTGAAGTTCAACGACGAGATCGAGACGATCAACAAGTACGCCGCCGAGCTGAACAAGCAGGGCGTGAAGTCGATCGTCGCGCTGATCCACGAGGGCGGCCTGCCCGCGAGCGGCGCGTACAACTACGACTGCGACGTCCCGGGGGCCGGCGCCGGCATCTCCGGTCCGATCGTGGACATCGCCAAGAACCTGGACCCGAAGGTCGACGCGCTGGTCACCGGCCACACGCACCAGGCGTACGCCTGCACCATCCCGGACCCGGCGGGCAACCCGCGCATGGTGACCTCGGCCGCCTCCTACGGCCGGCTGTTCACGGACACCACGCTGACCTACGACCGGCAGACCAAGGACATCGTCCGTACGCCGGCCAGCTCGCCCAAGCCGGTCAACAAGGTCGTCACCCGCGACCAGCCCAAGGCCGCGGACATGAGCGAGCTGCTCCAGCGCTGGAACGCACTGGCGGCCCCGATCGCGAACCGCCCGCAGGGCTTCATCTCGGCCGACATCCCGGGCCGCGGCTCGGACTCGCCGGAGAAGCCGCTCGGCGACCTGATCGCCGACGCGCAGCTCGAGGCGCTCGCCCCGGCCGACAAGGGCGGCGCGCAGCTGGCCCTGATGAACCCGGGCGGCATCCGTGCCGACCTCGCCTACAAGGCCTCCGGGGCCGAGGGCGACGGTGTCGTGACGTACGGCGAGTCCTACACGGTCCAGCCGTTCAACAACATGATGAACGTCGTGGACCTGACCGGCGCGCAGCTGATCACCGCGCTCCAGCAGCAGGTCAGCGGCCCGGTCAACGGTGCGAACCCGAAGATCCTCCAGGTGTCGAAGGGCTTCACGTACACCCTCGACATGACCAAGGCCGGTGCGGACCGCATCGTCGTGGACTCGGTGAAGCTGAACGGCGCGGCGATCGACCCCGCGAAGACCTACCGGGTCGCGATGAACGAGTTCCTCGCGGGCGGCGGTGACGGGTTCACCGTCCTGAAGGAGCACAAGAACAAGCTGGTCGGCGCTCCCGACCTGGACTGCTTCAACGCCTACCTGGGCAAGTCCACGGCGGCGGCCCCGATCGCCCCGCCGGCGGCGGACCGGATCACGGTCATCAAGTAGGACCTGCGGTCAGCGCGTCATCGAGCATCACCCGCGTACAGCGCGCCCGGAGGGGCGGTGGGCCGTCGGCCCGCCGCCCCTCCGGCGCGTGCGCTCCGTACCCCCGTGCCGGAGCGGTCGGACGGGCGGTCAGAGGGCCGACAGGAACTGCGCGACGGCCTCGTGGACGCCCTGCGGGTCGGTGAAGGGCACGAAGTGGTCCCCGTCCAGCGGGGCGTACGAGGTCTTCGGGCGGCGCGTGACCATCGCGTCGGCCGTGCCCTGCGGGAGCGCCTGGCTGCGGGTGCCGTGGACCAGTACGGCCGGGCAGGTGCTCGCGAGCCAGGCGTCCCAGTGGTCGCCACGGCAGGACTCGATGGAGTCGAGCATGTCCTGCGGGTGGAACGGCAGCCGCCAGCCCTCGCCGGAGGGGAGCGGGCGCAGTGCCTGCGCGACGAACTGGGCGCCCACGGGCCCGGCCGCCTCGAGGAGTTCCTCGCGGGTCGGTGCGGAGTACCGCATGCCGCGGAGGAAGTCGAAGAGGGCCCCCTCCGCGGTGGGGTGGACCTCGACGGCCGCGTCGATGCCGATGAGGGCCGAGATCCGGTCGGGGTGGGCGGCGGCGAGGTGGTAGGCGTTGAGGCCGCCCAGGGAGTAGCCGAGGAGGGCCACGGGCGCGTCGAGGCCCAGGTGGTCGAGGAGGGCGACGGCGTCGGAGACGTAGCCCGCGCGGTGGTAGTCCGGGGCCCGGCCGGAGTCGCCGTGGCCGCGCTGGTCGGGGGCGATGACCCGCCAGGTGTCGCCGAGGTGTTCGGCCAGGGCGGCGAAGGCGAGGCCCTCGGACAGTCCGCCGTGCAGGGCGAGCAGCGGGCGGCCGGCGCCGCCGAAGTCCAGGTAGGACAGCGTGCGGTCGTCGATCTTCAGCTCGTGGCGCATGGCTCTTGCCTCCCGTAGGACCGTGGATCCGTGGATCTTTCCGATGACCGAAGCCTGCCAGTGTTTGGGCAAGTGCGCAATACGCATGTTTAGCGCACTTGCCCAAGTGGGGGCGCCGATACGATCGCCGCATGGGAAATCGCGAGGACCTGCTGGCCGGAGCCCGGCGCTGCCTGGAGGAGAAGGGCTATCTGCGCACGACCGTGCGCGACATCGCCACGGCCTCGGGCGTGAGCATGGCCGCGATCGGCTACCACTTCGGATCGCGCGACGCCCTGCTCAACCAGGCGCTGTTCGACGCGATGGAGGAGTGGGCCGCCGGGTCGGGCCGGCTCGCCGGGCAGGGCGAGAGCGCCCTGGAGCGCTACGCCGACACCTGGGACCGCAAGATCCGGGACTTCGGCGAGATGCGCTGGCTGTGGACCGCCTCCGTCGAGGCCTTCGTGCACGCGCAGTCCCAGCCGGAGCTGCTCGCCGTCCTGGCCGAGGGGCAGCGGCGCAACCGGCGCATGGTGGCCGCCGTGCTGGCCGGGGTGCCCGAGGGGGAGGTGGCCGAGGAGGAGGTACGGTCCCTCGGTTCGCTGCACATCGCCCTGCTGACCGGGGTGATGGTGCAGTGCCTGACCGACCCGGAGCAGGCCCCGAACGGCCGCGAGCTCGCCCAAGGGCTGCGCAGAATGGCCGAGTTGCTCGAAAGCTGACCTCTACCGACGGGTAGTAAAGCCCGGTGCCCCACGCCATAATCCGGTGCCACCAACCGGGTCGGCAAAGGGGCGGGCATGGCACTGGATCGTCGGGCATTTCTGATCGGAGCGGCTGCCGCGGGCGCCGGCGCGGTGATGGGGACGGCAGGGGCCGCACCCGCCGCCGCGGGCGTGCTCGGCACCCAGGACTGGATGGCGGGCCTCGGCGACTCGACGCCCCTGCAGCGGATGACCATCCCCGGCACGCACGACTCCGGAGCCCGCCAGGGCGGCCTCTACGTCGCCTGCCAGAACACCTCCATCGCCGAACAGCTCGACTCCGGCATCCGCTTCCTCGACGTCCGCTGCCGGGTCACGGGCGGCTCGTTCGCCATCCACCACGGGTCCTTCTACCAGAACCTCATGTTCGGCGACGTGCTCGGCGCCTGCTGGAACTTCCTCGCCGCGCGCCCCTCCGAGACCGTCCTGATGCGGCTCAAGCAGGAGTACTCCACCGACAGCGACGCCACCTTCCGCGCCGTCTTCGACGACTACCTCGACCACCGCGGCTGGCGCCCGCTGTTCCGGATCGCCGACACCCTGCCCACGCTCGGCCAGGCCCGCGGCAAGGTGGTCCTGCTCGCCGACAACGGCGGACTGCCCGGCCTGCGCTACGGCGACGGCAACGTCTTCGACATCCAGGACGACTGGAACGCCGAGCCCTTCGCCAAGCGCGGCAAGATCGAGAACCACTTCCGCAAGGCCGTCCAGCAGCCCGGCAAGCTCTTCGTGAACTACACCAGCACCTCGGCGTACATGCCGCCGCGCTGGAACTCCGACCGCCTCAACCCGCAGGTGCACGCCTTCGTCGACGGCGGGGAAATGGCCGGCCGGACCGGGCTGGGCATCGTCCCGATGGACTTCCCCCACACCCGCTCCGGCCTGGTCGCCTCACTGATCCGGCACAACTGAGGTCCCCGGCGGCGGAGGGGAGGGCGCTCCCGGAATGCGGAGCACCGCCTCCGTGCCCGGGCCGCCGTCGGCCGCCGCCCGCAGCTCGGCGCTCCCGCCCGCGCGGGCCACCGTACGGGCCACGATCGACAGGCCCAGGCCGCTGCCGGGCAGGGCGCGGGCCGAAGGGGAGCGCCAGAACCGATCGAAGACGTGCGGGAGGTCCTCGTCCGGGATGCCGGGACCGTGGTCCCGCACGCGCAGCTCGCCCGCCCGCAGCGTCACCTCCACCGCGCCGCCCGGCGGGCTGAACTTCACCGCGTTGTCCAGGACGTTGACCACCGCACGCTCCAGCGCGGCCGCCTCGCCCCGTACGTACCAGGGCTCCAGGACGGAACCGAACTCCAGCTCCGGACCGCGCAGCCGGGCCCGGGACAGCGCGGCCCCGGCGATCTCGTGCAGGGCCACCACCTGGAGCGGGCCGGGGGAGACGGCGTCGGGACGCGACAGCTCCTGGAGGTCGCCGATCAGCGCGGCGAGCTCCGTCATCTGCGCCTTGACCGAGGCCAGCAGCTCCTTGCGGTCCTCGGGCGGGATGGCCCGCCCGGTGTCCTCGCTGCGGGCCAGCAGCTCGATGTTGGTCCGCAGCGAGGTCAGCGGGGTGCGCAGCTCGTGCCCGGCGTCGGCGATCAGTTGGGCCTGGCGCTCCTGGGACGAGGCGAGGGCGGCCGTCATGGAGTTGAAGGACCGCGACAGGCGGGCGATCTCGTCGTCGCCCTCGTCGGGGATGCGGACGGTGAGGTCCTCGGTCCGGGCGATGTGCTCGACGGCGTCCGTGAGTTCGTCGACGGGCTGCAGTCCCGTACGGGCCACCCACAGGCCCGCCGCCCCGGCCCCGACGACGCCGATGCCGCAGACCAGCAGCAGCACCCAGGCCAGGGTGGACAGGGGCTTGTCGATGTCGGCGAGCGGCTTGGCCACCGAGACCGCGAACACCGGGGCGCCGGGCTGGGTCTGCGCGGGGAAGGTGTAGACGCGCATGTCCGTGCCGTCGGCGGTCGTCACGTCCTGCAGGGCGGCCCGGCGCCGGCCGGCCGCGACCTCCTTGTCGACGGCGGTGACGGGCAGCGTCGCCGGTCCGCTCACCCAGCAGTGCGCCCCGTCGGAGGTGACGATCTGCACCGTCGCGTTGAGGTTCCCGGCGATGTCCTGCGGCGTGTCGGCGGGGCGGGTGCAGCGTCCGTCCAGCAGGGCGCGCGAGACCTGGGCGTTCGGGTTGGTCGCCAGCAGCGAGCGGTCCAGCTGGTCGCGCAGCTGGGTGCGCACCATCACCCACGACACCGCGGCGACGGCCGCCACGGCCAGGGCCACCGCCACCGTGACCAGCAGCGCCAGGCGCGAGCGCAGCGGGAGGGCGCGGAATCTGGCGGTGGGGCTCACTCGGGACCGCTCTCGCCGGCGCGCAGGACGTAGCCCACCCCGCGCACGGTGTGGACCAGGCGGGGCTCGCCCCCCGCCTCGGTCTTGCGGCGCAGGTACATCACGTACACGTCCAGGGAGTTGGAGCTGGGCTCGAAGTCGAAGCCCCACACGGTCTTGAGGATCTGCTCGCGGGTCAGGACCTGGCGCGGGTGGGCGAGGAACATCTCCAGCAGGGTGAACTCGGTACGGGTCAGCTCCACCGGGCGCCCGGCCCGCGTGACCTCGCGGGTGGCCAGGTCCATGCGCAGGTCGCCGAAGGTCAGCGCGTCCTCGGCGCCCTGTTCACCCACCCGCGGGGCGGCGTAGGAGCTGCGGCGCAGCAGGGCGCGGACACGGGCGAACAGCTCGTCGAGCTCGAACGGTTTGACGAGGTAGTCGTCGGCGCCCGCGTCGAGGCCGGTGACGCGGTCGCCGACGGTGTCGCGGGCGGTGAGCATCAGGACCGGGGTCACGCTGCCCGCGGCGCGCAGCCGGCGGGCAGCCGTCAGGCCGTCCATCCGGGGCATCTGGATGTCGAGGACGATCAGGTCGGGGGCGTACGAGGCCGCCTTGTCGAGGGCGTCGATCCCGTCGACCGCGGTCTGGACGGCGTACCCCTCGAAGGCGAGGCTGCGGCGCAGCGCCTCGCGGACGGCCGGCTCGTCGTCGACGACGAGGATGCGGTGCTGGTCGCCTTCGGTGGGATGCACGGGTGGTCCCCCAGGGTGGTGTTCGGTGCGGGCGGGCGTCTCCCAGCCTCGCACGGCGGGCTAGGCGGAGGTGCCGAAGCCGAGGGCGGAGCTGTTGCTGCCGTGGGCGGAGCCCGCGCCGCCGGGGCCGCCCTTGCGCAGGGAGTCCAGGTCGGCCTTGATGGTGTTGACCGGGATGGCGAAGCCGAGGCCGACGCTGCCGGCGGCGCCGCCGCTGTTGGGGGAGTAGATCGCCGAGGGCATGCCCACGACCTCGCCGTTCATGGTGAACAGGGCGCCGCCCGAGTTGCCGGGGTTGAGGGAGGCGTCCGTCTGGATGGCCTTGTACGAGGCCGAGTCCGAGCCGGTGGTGCCGTTGAACTGCCGACCGCCGTACGAGAACGGCCAGCCGCCGTCCCCCTGCTGCCCGGGCGACTGCTGCTCGGGCTTCGCGACGTTCACCTCGCGCTCGAGGGCCGAGACGATACCGCTGGTGACCGTGCCGGTCAGGCGGTCGGGGGAGCCGATGGCGACGACCTGGTCACCGACCTTCAGGTTCCCGGAGTCGCCGAGCTTGGCGGGCCTCAGGCCGCTCGCGCCCCGGAGCTTGATCAGGGCCAGGTCCTTGTCGGGGTCGGTGCCGACGATCTCGGCGGTGTACTTCTTGCCGTCGCTCATCGTCACCTGGATCTCGGAGGCGCCGCTGATGACGTGGTTGTTGGTGACGACCTCGCCGTCGGCGGTGAGGACGATCCCGGAGCCGGTGCCCTGGCCGGAGCCCGTGCGGGTGTCGATGCGGACCACGGAGGGGCTGTTCTGCTCGGCGACGCCGGAGACCGTGCCGATGCTGGACTGGGAGACGTTGGTGCCGCTGACTCCGCCGGTGCCGGTGGCGCCGGGGGTGCCCATCAGCTGCTGGACGGCGGCCGCGGTGCCGCCGCCGACCACCGCTGCCGCGAGGGCGACGGCGGCGATCAGCGCGACGGGCTTCTTGGCACGGTGACGGGCCGGAGCCGCCTGCTCGGCCGCGTGCTCCGCCGGCGTGGCCGGGGCCGGCGGGACGGTCTCGCCGCGGATGACCGGGGGCCGGTGCGCCTCGTGCCAGCCGGGCGCGGCGGGCGGGTACGAGGGCGGCGGCGGGTAGGCCGCCCCGGCCCGGGTCGGGCGGTGCTCTTGCGGGTACTCGCCTTCGCGGCGGAAGCTCTCGGTCATGGCTACGACTCTGAGCGCGGATCATGAGAGCTTCCTGAGCCCGGCCTGAGAAGCCCGACAGAACCGTGTATGCCCGGTATAAGGCCCGGCGGGGCTCGGCGCTGCCGGGCGACCGCCGGAGGCGGGTTCCGGACGGGAGGGGCCGGGTCGGCCCCGGTCGGCCTAGCGGCAGCCGCAGGACCGGCGGATCACCAGGGCCGACGGGAACTGCTTGAGGCGTTCGCGGCGCGAGCCGGCCACCCGCAGGGCGTCGTCCAGGACGAGGTCCACCGCGGCGCGGGCCATCGCCGGGCGGTCCGAGGCGATCGTGGTCAGCGGCGGGTCCGTGAGGGCCGCCTCCTTCACGTCGTCGAAGCCCGCGACGGCCAGTTCCCCGGGCACGTCGATCCGCAGTTCGCGCGCGGCCCGGAGCACACCGATGGCCTGGTCGTCCGTGGCGCAGAAGATCGCCGGCGGGCGGTTCGGGCCGGACAGGACCTCGAGGGCCACCCGGTAGGCGTCGTACCGGTTGTACGGGGCCTCGAAGAGCCGGCCCTCCACCGAACGGCCCGACTCCAGCATGGCCCGGCGCCAGCCCTCGACGTGGTCGGCCACCGGGTCGCCGACGGACGGGGTGTTCTCGACCCCGCCGATGCAGGCGACGTACTCGTGGCCGTGTTCCAGGAGGTGCCGGGTCGCCATCTGGGCGCCGCCGATGTCGTCCGTGATGACGGCGACGTCGTCGATCGCCTCCGGACGCTCGTGCAGCAGCACGACCCGCGCGTCCCAGGCCTCGATCTCGGTCGCCGCGCGCTCGCTCATGCCCTGGCTGACGAGGATCAGACCCGAGACCCGCATCCCGAGGAAGGCCCTCAGGTAGTGCACCTCGCGCTCGTCGCGGTAGTCGGAGTTCCCGACGAGCACCATCTTCCCGCGCTCGGCGGCGGCCTGCTCGACCGCGTGCGCCATCTCGGCGAAGAACGGCTGCCGGGCATCCGGGACGATCATGCCTATGAGGTCGGTGCGCCGCGAGGCCATCGCCTGGGCGACCCGGTCCGGGCGGTAGCCCAGCTCCTTGATCGCGGCGAGTACACGCTCGCGCGTGGCCGGGGCAACCGGCCGGGGTCCGTTGTTGATGACGTAGCTCACGACGGCGGTAGAGGTACCCGCAAGTCGCGCCACGTCATCCCGCGTCACCTTGGCCACGCGCGGCAGTCTACGCGGGGTGACCTGCATCTCGGCAGGGCGTCCTGCGGAGTGGATGCCCGCGGGCCCTTCGGCCGACCGGGTGACGGCGGGGCGGGCCCGTGCGCGGGCTCGGGCGCAGGCCCGCGCGCAGGCTCGCCGAGGGGCGTGGAAGCGGCCTCGGAAGAGCTTACGAGGGCGCTTGCGAGGAGGCCCGTGCTCCGGCCTGTGCCGCCCGGGCTGCCACCTTCTCCGCCGCCTGGGCCGCGGCCTCGGCCGCCGCCCGCTCCACCTTCTCCGGGGTGACGAAGCGGTAGCCGACGTTGCGGACGGTGCCGATCAGCGACTCGTGCTCGGGACCGAGCTTCGCGCGCAGCCGCCGTACGTGGACGTCGACCGTCCGGGTGCCTCCGAAGTAGTCGTAACCCCAGACCTCCTGCAGCAGCTGCGCCCGCGTGAAGACCCGCCCCGGGTGCTGCGCCAGGTACTTGAGCAGCTCGAACTCCTTGAAGGTGAGGTCCAGGACCCGGCCCTTCAGCTTCGCCGAGTACGTCGCCTCGTCCACCGACAGGTCGCCGTTGCGGATCTCCATGGGGGAGTCGTCCGAGCCCAGCTGCTGGCGGCCGGTGGCCAGCCGCAGCCGCGCCTCGACCTCGGCGGGGCCGGCGGTGTCCAGGAGCACGTCGTCGATGCCCCAGTCGGCGGTCACGGCCGCGAGGCCGCCCTCGGTCACGACCAGGATCAGCGGGCAGCCCGGGCCCGTGGAGCGGAGCAGCTGGCACAGTGACCGCACCTGCGGCAGGTCGCGGCGGCCGTCCACGAGGATGACGTCGGCGCCCGGGGTGTCCACGAGGGCCGGGCCCTCGGCGGGGGCCACGCGGACGTTGTGCAGCAGCAGGCCGAGGGCGGGCAGCACCTCGGTGGACGGCTGCAGGGCGTTGGTCAGCAGCAGGAGAGAGCTCATGCCGGACCACCTGCCCGGGTGGGGCGGTTCTGCACGGATCGCTGGTCCATCACGTCGGTTCCTCCTCGGTCCCGTCGAGGACGTGCGCGGTACTGCTTCGTACGGTGAGTCGGGTGACTCTGCCGGTAGCCATGCGGGCCCCGCGCCCTGAGGCCCGGATGGATACCACTGTTCTCGGTTCGTTCAACGTGCTGAAAGCACAAAAGGACCCGGGGGCAACGTTGCCCGGATCCTCTCGCCAGCAGAATAGCCCACCGGCCCTTTCCGGGCCGAGGTCTCGCCGGGTCCTCTTCTGTGGTTCCCGCCACGCCCCTGACCAGCGTATGCCCTGGTTTCACCGGATCGGCGGCCCCCCGCAGGGGGCTTCCGGTGCCGCCGGGCGCACCCGGGGGCGCGCGGATGCACGCCGGTGCGGGGGCGCGGAGGGGTCATCATGGAGGCCGACGGTAGAGAGCCGACGATAGGAGCTGCAGTGGCAACCGGAACCATCCGCTACTGGGCGGCGGCCAAGGCCGCGGCCAAGACGGCGGAGGAGCCGTACTCGGCGGGCACCCTGGCCGAGGCGCTCGACGCCGTGCGGGAACGCCACCCCGGGGAACTGACCCGGGTCCTCCTGCGCTGCTCCTTCCTGGTGAACGACGAGCCCGTGGGCAAGCGCCCGCACGATTCCGTCCTGCTGACCGAGGGGGGCACCGTCGAGGTGCTCCCGCCGTTCGCGGGCGGGTGAGCGGGAGCCGATGAGCACGCCTGAGGAACAGCAGCGCTACGAGCAGCAGCGCTACGAGCAGCAGCAGTACGAGCAGCAGCAGTACGAGCTGCAACAGCAACAGCAGCAGTACCAGGACCCGTACGGGACGCAGACCTGGCAGTCCGACACCTGGGACACCGGGTACCAGCCGGTGCAGCCGCCGCTGGGCGGAGTGCCGGGGCAGCCGGTCGCGCCCGAGGGCTGGTTCCGCGACGAGGCCCCGGCCGCCGCCGGGCAGTCCCCCTATCCCGAGCCGGCCGCCCCCGACGGCTGGTTCCGCGACGAGGCCCCGGCACAGGCGCAGGCTCCGGCCCAGGACTGGGCCCGGCCGGCCCCGGCCGCCGCCGAGCAGACCGCCTACCTGCCGCCGTACCCAGGCCCCGTCGCCGAAGCCGGGACGGGCCCCGCGCAGCAGCCGGCCGTGCCCGAGGGCTGGTTCCGCGACGAGGTCGCCGCCGTCCCCGCACCCGCGCCCGCCCCGGACTGGGCCGAGACGACCGCGTACCTGCCGCCCCAGGCGGCGGAGCCTCCGGCCGAGCAGACCGCGTACCTGCCGCCCGTGGCGGCCGAGGCCGCCGAGGCGCCCGCACCTGCCGGGCCGCCCGCGCCGCCGGAGCCGTCGGCCGGCGAGGAGCCGGAGTACTCCCCGCCCACCCTCGGCGGCAACACGCTGCGCGCCGTCGACCCCGCGAAGGCCCGCGCCGAGGGCCTGTCGCCGATCATCGACCCCGGTCCGCAGTCGGCCATACTGACCGCCGTCCTCGGGGTGCTGCTGGCCGTGGCCGCCGCCGTCGGCCAGTACGCCCTGCTCCTGCCGCTGATCGCCCTCCAGGGGCTCACCGCGGCCGGCTGGTTCCGCCTCAACGGCATGTGGCCCGCCCGGCAGGGCATCGCCGTGGCCTTCGCCGGAGCCCTCGCCGCCGACGTGGCAGTGCTCGCGGTGGACGCGGCCCACGGCCCCGGCGCGATCATCGGCACCCTCGGCGCCTGGGTCCTGCTCACGCTCGTCCTCCAGCTGCGCAGCCACGCCGATCCCGACGAGCGGATGTACGGCCTGATGGCCTCGGTGGCCTCCGCCGCGCTCGCCATCGTCTGCGCCGGCTACCTGGCCGCGGACACCGCCGCCGTCACCGTCGGCGCCGCCGCCGTCGCGGTCGCCGTGTTCACCCGCGCCCTGCCGCTGCCGCCCGCGCCCTCCCTCGGCGTCTCGCTGGCCGCGGCCGCCGGGGCGGGCATCGCCGTCGGCCCGCTGGCCGGAGCCGGGGTCGGCGGCGGGGCGCTGCTCGGCCTCGTCGCCGGGGCCTGCGCGCTGATCGGGCTGCGGGTGGCGGCGTACGACTACCCGTCGAAGTTCGTCCACATGACGGCCGGTGTCGCGCTGCCGCTGGCGGTCGCCGCACCCGCGGTGTACCTGATCGGCCGGGTGGTGAGCTGATCTCTCCCCGACACGGGGCATGGTCCACTAGAACGCACGTACCGACTAGGAGGGGGAGGGCACGTGCGTTTCCTGCGCGCCGTCGTGATCATCGGGGTGGTTCTGGGAGCCCTGTTCGTGGGAGCCGACCGGTGGGCGGTGAGCTATGCCGAGAACCGGCTGGCCGACCGGATCCAGGCCCGGCAGGGCCTGGCCGGCACCTCGGAGGTGGAGATCAGCGGGTTCCCGTTCCTGACCCAGGCGCTCAGCCACGACCTGGACCGCGTCGACCTGAAGCTCCGGGGCGTCGACGTGGCCGCGGACGGGCGCAAGACGCGGCTGAGCGAGCTCGACGCCACCTTCCGCAGCGTGAAGCTGAACGGGGACTACAGCGGCGGCACGGCCGCGCGGGCCGAGGGGACCGGCCTGATCACGTACGCGGACCTGACCGCGGCCTCGCAGACCGGCGCGACCCTGTCCTACGGCGGGGCGCCGGGGAAGGTGCGCGTGAGCGCGGCGGTGGACGTCCTCGGCAAGAAGCTGGAACGCAGCGTGGTGTCGACCATCACCCTCGAGGACGCGAAGGACGGCAAGGGCGGCAAGATCGTCCGGGTGCGCGCCGACGAGGTGCCGGGCGAGGGGATCCCCGGGATCGAGAAGCTGGTGCGCAAGAAGACCGACTTCGAGCGCGACCTCGACGGCGGGCTGCCCGCCGGACTGCACCTCTCGGCCCTGACCTCGGACGAGGCCGGTGTGCACCTGACGCTGGGCGGTACGGACGTGGTGCTGGCCGGATCGTGAGACGGTGGGGTCCGATCCGCAGAAGGACGGGCCCCACAAGGGCTCCGCGGGGCGGTGCAGCGGCCGTTCGGGGTGATGCGGTCCCAGTATGCGGACGATCCCGTCTCGGAATATGACACACCGGTGACAGGGCGGCCGTTTCGTCCCTACGATCCATGGCTATGAAGCATCAGCAGGCGGACCTCACGAAGCGGCGGGCAGTAGACCTGTGTCGCGTCGCCGCCATGCTCTGTCGATCCATGTGACGTGTGAGCGCATCCGCTCCACCAGCGCCGGACGACGGCCCTTCCGCGTTACCGCACCCCGCCTCCCGATCCCCTGACGCCTCCTCGCGCCGGACCGGATCCGCGAGCGCACCCGGACGTACGCACCGCACGCACCAGCCGGCCGCACCAGCACCCCCGCAGCCGACGAGTGCGCAGCACCGCAAGCACCCCCGCACAGCCCCGCCGCACACTGCCCCGGAGGAGAACACCATGAGCCGCAGCGACGTCCTCGTAGACGCCGACTGGGTCGAGGCCCACCTGAACGACGCCAACGTCGTCATCGTCGAGGTGGACGAGGACACGTCCGCCTACGACAAGAACCACATCACCAACGCCGTCCGGATCGACTGGAAGTCCGACCTCCAGGACCCGGTCCGCCGCGACTTCGTGGACCAGGAGGGCTTCGAGAAGCTCCTCTCCGCCAAGGGCATCTCCAACGACGACACCGTCGTCCTCTACGGCGGCAACAACAACTGGTTCGCGTCCTACGCCTACTGGTACTTCAAGCTCTACGGCCACCAGGACGTCCGCCTGCTGGACGGCGGCCGCAAGAAGTGGGAGCTCGACTCCCGCGACCTGGTCGACGGCAAGGACGTCCCGAACCGCCCGGCCACCCAGTACAAGGCCAAGCCGCAGGACACCTCGATCCGCGCCTTCCGCGACGACGTCGTGGCCGCGATCGGCTCCCTGAACCTGGTCGACGTGCGGTCGCCCGACGAGTTCTCCGGCAAGCTGCTCGCCCCGGCGCACCTTCCCCAGGAGCAGTCGCAGCGCCCCGGCCACGTGCCGAGCGCCCGCAACATCCCGTGGTCGAAGAACGCCAACGACGACGGCACCTTCAAGTCCGACGAAGAGCTGACCGCCCTCTACCAGGCGGAGCAGGTCGACCTGGCGAAGGACACCATCGCCTACTGCCGCATCGGTGAGCGCTCCGCGCTCACGTGGTTCGTGCTGCACGAGCTCCTGGGCCAGGAGAACGTCAAGAACTACGACGGTTCTTGGACCGAGTACGGCTCGCTGGTCGGCGTGCCGATCGAGCTCGGCCCCAACAAGTAACCCTGCCGGGCATGCAGGGCCTCGTAGGCCCGTAGTAGTCAGAACTTCTCTCTAGGACAGGACAGAGACATGTGTGGAGCACAGATCGGCGGGCCCGACCTCGCGACGCTCAAGCCCGGTGAGACCGCGATCCAGGGTCAGATCACGCAGGGCGGCGAGCCGGTGTCCGGCTACGTCCGCCTGCTGGACTCGACCGGCGAGTTCACCGCCGAGGTCCCGACCTCGGCGACCGGCCAGTTCCGCTTCTACGCGGCCACCGGCTCCTGGACGCTGCGCGCGCTCGTCCCGGGCGGCACGGCGGACCGCAAGGTCGTGGTCGCCGAGGCCGGCGGCGTGACGGACGTGGCGATCGCGGTCTGAGCACCGCACCTGTGATCGCCTGACAGATCGGCCGAAGGGCCGCACCCCCGGGGGTTGGACGCCACTGGACCGGGGTGCGGCCCTTCGTGCCGTCCCGGGACGTCCCCTGCCGGGCCGTCCCGTGCCGCCCGCGCCGTCCCGCGCCGCTCCGTACCCTCCCGGGCCGTCCCCTCTTACGCTGGAGGCATGTACGCCCGGCGCCGACGCGTCTACTTCCTCCTCATGGGCGGATGTCTGTTCCTCTTCGTCTCCGCCTGGTCCTTCGTGCGCCTGTGGTCGGTGGAGGCCGCCGTGGCGCTGTGCGTGGTCGCCATGGTCATCCCGCCGGTCGCCGCGGTGATCGCGAACCGGCGCGGCCCGGACGACCGCTGGTGGGACGACCCCTCGGGGGACCCGAAGTCCGACGAGTGGTGGGACGAACTGGACGGAAAGCGGCGTCCCGAGGAATGAAACCCGGCGAGACAAGAATGTAATGAGCATTCATACAACTGCTCCCCCCACATGCGGGTCATGGGTACGCGCGGGTAATCAGCCTGCGCCTCCAGTCCTGTGGGGGGACTTCTTTGGAACACGAACAGACCATCCCTGAGCAGCGGAAAGAGGCTGAGACCGGCCCGGAATCGGACACGCCGGACCTGGTCGCCGAGCCCGCCGCACCGCGTCGCCGCCGGGGCCGCACCACCCTCCTGATCGCGGGCGCGGCCGTCCTCGGCGTCCTCGCCGGCACGGTCAGCGGCTACGCGGTCCAGTACCACCGGGCCCCGACCCCGCTGCCGCCACTGGCGCAGCAGAACGTGGCCGTGCAGCCACCCGTCGCGGCGAACGACGCGACCACCCGTCGCTCCGTCAACGCCAACCGGTGGGACAAGGCGGAGGAGGACCTCGCCAAAAAGCTGCTGGAGGCCCCGGGCGGCGCGCAGGACGGCTACTCCGGTTACGAGTCGCTGGACTCGTTCGCGGCGGACTACTACGAGTCCCCCGACCGCGGCTTCGACGCCATCGCCCAGGACGTGCGGCGGATCGCCACGGCGGGCTGGCGGCAGGGCGAGCACGACTTCATCGAGATCCGGCTGCTCCAGTTCCAGGACCAGCACTCGGCCCGGAAGTACCAGGAGGGCCAGTCCTCGTACCAGGACGAGGAGAAGCGCGCGGGCAACGACGGCTTTGCGCTGCCCGGCGTACCCGACGGCTACGGCCGCGCCTGGCTCTACAAGCCGAAGACGAAGGCGGGGTACCACCCGCTGCGCCAGGCCCGGGCCATCCTCCGGCGCGGGGACATCGTCATGGACGTCGAGTTCACGAACAACCGGGGTGACGTCTCCCAGGCCGAGATCACCGACCTGGCCAAGCGACAGATGGAGCGGCTGTGACCGAGCAGCAGAACGGCGCCGTGACCGGTCCGGCGTCGGAGCAGGACGCACCGGTCTCCGCGCGCCCGCCGCGCAGGGTGAACCGCAGGACGCTGGCGCTGGTCGCGGGCGGGCTCGGCCTGGCCGTCCTCGCGGGCGGCGGCTTCTGGGCCGCCGACAGGATCGACCGGGCCGACCGGACCTCCCCGACGCGCTACTGGGTACCAGACGGCCCCCTGCCGACCGCCTCGGCGACCCCGGTGCCGACCGTGCCGCCCAACGAGCTCACGGGCAAGCTGCTGCCGGTCCCCGCGAGCTATGAGCTGGGGCCCGACCTGGAGGACGAGGGCAACGACTTCTACGTGTCGGGCGAGCGCGCGGTCCAGGCCGTGAAGGACTCCCGTACGGGGCTGTCCGCTGCCGAGCGCGCCGAGCGGGACAAGGCCGTGGCCGAGCTGAAGCTCAAGGGCGTGGCCGGTCGCAGCTACACCCTCTCGTACGCCGGCCCGATCACCGAGATCGAGCTCACCCAGGCGGACCCGCAGGCACTCGGCAGGTTCGCGGACCTCAACAAGAAGCTCCTCGACGTCCTCGTGGCGCTGGGCGAGAAGAAGAAGGAGGCGCCCGCCGTCGAGGGGTTCCCGCAGGCCAAGTGCGTCCTGCTGGACATCGTCGAGGAACGGCCCGAATCGCAGAAGCCCGAGACGATCGAATCCCTCGACTGCGTGGCCGTCGAGGGCGACGTGCTGGTGACCTTCCGTTCGTACGGGCCCCGGCCGCGGTTCGACGTGAAGACGGCCGTCGGCCTGTTCACGAAGCAGCTGAACCACCTGAAGGCCCCCGGGGAGTCCGTGTGACCGAGCAGAACACCACCGACGCCGCACCCGCCGAGGGACCGGACCTCGTGGCCGAGCCGGTGCCCGAGCTGGTGGCCGAGCCGGCTCTCGAGCCGGTGTCCGAGCCGGCTCTCGAGCCGGTGCCGGCCGCGTCGAAGGACCGCCGGAAGCTCTTCGCCGCGCTGCGGTGGACCGCCGCCGTCCTCGTCTTCGCCGCCGTCGGCGCGGGCACCGCGTACGGGGTCGTCCAGCCGGAGCGGACCAAGATCCCCGGGCTGTCCACCCTGTCCGACGGCCGCTGGATCTACCCGCAGCTGGCCAAGCCCGAGCTGCCTGCCGGAGCCCCGCTGCCGGGCGCAACCGACAACCCGGACGGCACGCACTACGCCGCCCTGAGCGGCCTGCTGCTCCCCGCCCCCGAGGGGTCCCGGCCCGACGACACCGTCAAGGCGGACAAGGACGGGAAGGTGGAACCCGACGCCTTCCTTGAGGAGTACGCCCCTGACGACCGGCCGAAGCTCAAGGAGGGGTTCGAGTGGGAGGGGCTGCGCCAGATCACCGGCCGGTCCTGGACCATGCCCGACGGCACGCGGACCCGCGTCTACCTGCTGCGCTTCCACTCCTCCAGCTTCGTGGACACCTTCCTCGGCTGCAGCATCAACACCCGGCTGACCGGCGCCGACTCGCTCTCGGGCGACGTGTCGTGGAGCAAGGCCAAGACGGCGCAGTCCGGCACCGTCGGGAGCGGCGGCTCCGCCGGATCGGGCACCCTCGGCACCAGTGACATCAGCCTCTACGAGGAGCCCAAGCCCTTCGGGGACGAGCAGGTCCGCTTCGGCTGCCTCCAGGTGGGTGACGTCCAGGGAGTGATCGTCCAGTCCCGCAAGGGCGGGCTGCCGGTCATTCCCTTCCACCAGACGGTGATCCTCCAGGGCCAGCTGCTGAGCTGACCCCGGGGGGCGGGCGTTCGGCCCACCTCACAGAGTGCGCCGGTTCCCGGGCCAGTAGGCTTGGGGACCGGCCGTACCCTCCCCGGACTCCGTCCGCGGGGGACCCACACGAACCCTCCGAGGAGCACCCCGTGCTTGAGGCAGTCTTCACCTCCCTGCTGGTCCTGGTCTGCGTCGGCGTCCTCGCCTTCACCGGCCTGGCCGTCAAGAAGCTGTACCAGGGTCAGCGCTGAGCGTCCGCCCAGCCGACCGCCCCGGAACCCCTCCCACAGATCGCCTGAGCAGCCACCCATGATCCAGATCCCGTCCGACCTGAACCCGGGACTCGTCCCCCTCGCCTTCCTCCTCGGCAACTGGGAGGGCGCGGGAGTCTTCGACTTCCCGGGTGAGGAGAAGTGCAACTTCGGCCAGGAGGTCGTCTTCAGCCACGACGGCCGGGACTTCCTGGCGTACACCTCCCACACCTGGGTCCTCGACGCCGAGGGCAACAAGGTGCGGCCGCTGGAGTCCGAGTCGGGGTACTGGCGCATCGACAGGGACCGCAAGGTCGAGATCGTCATGGTGCGCGACCAGGGTGTCGTCGAGGTCTGGTACGGCGAGCTCGCCGACCAGAAGCCGCAGATCGACCTGGCCACCGACGCCGTCGCACGCACCGCCGCCTCCGGCCCGTACAGCGGTGGCAAGCGGCTCTACGGCTACGTGAAGAGCGACCTGATGTGGGTCGGCGAGAAGGCCACTCCGGAGGTGGAGCTGCGCCCGTACATGTCGGCCCAGCTCAAGAAGGTCGTCACCCCCGAGGAGGTCGCCGAGATGGCGCGCAACCTCCCGGACATGCCGGACGACGGCATCGCCTTCTTCCGCTGACGCAGCGGAGCCCCTCCGACGGGAAGGGGACCACCGGGGAAGCCCGGTGGTCCCCTTCCCGCGCTTACACTGGCCGGGTGGTGAGCACCGAGAGGGCCGAGGGCGACGCGGGGCGCGCCGAGGGCGTCGACTGGAAGACCGACCTGCGCCGGCGCGGATACCGCCTCACGCCGCAGCGCCAGCTCGTGCTGGAAGCGGTCGACGCGCTGGAGCACGCCAGTCCGGACGAGATCCTCGCCGAAGTGCGCAAGACCGCCTCCGGCGTGAACATCTCCACCGTCTACCGCACGCTGGAGCTGCTGGAGGAGCTGAAGCTCGTCTCGCACGCCCACCTGGGCCACGGCGCACCCACCTATCACCTCGCCGACCGGCACCACCACATCCACCTGGTCTGCCGCGACTGCAGCGACGTCATCGAGGCCGACGTGGACATCGCCTCCGAGTTCACCGCCAAGCTGCGCGACACCTTCGGCTTCGAGACCGACATGAAGCACTTCGCGATCTTCGGCTTGTGCAAGAAGTGCGCCGCCAAACACCGTGCCGGGCCGGTCTAGCCGAGTCGTACGCTTGGTCCCATGACCAGCAGCCCTTTGCTCCATCTCCCCGGCGCCGTGCAGGCCGAAGGCCGCGACGAGGGCGTCGCCGCCCACTACGGCGAGCTGTACGGCGAACAGCGCGCCCTCGCGGACGGCCGAGGCTTCGTCGACCTTTCGCACCGCGGGGTCGTCACCGTGACCGGACCGGAGCGGCTGAGCTGGCTGCACCTGCTGCTCACCCAGCACGTCACGGAGCTGCCGGCCGGGCAGGCCACCGAGGCGCTGATCCTCTCGGCGAACGGCCACATCGAGCACGCGCTCTACCTCGTCGACGACGGCGAGACCACCTGGGCGCACGTGGAGCCCGGCACCCAGGGGGAGCTGATCGCCTACCTGGAGTCGATGAAGTTCTTCTACCGCGTCGAAGTCGCCGACCGCACCGAGGAGTTCGCGGTCGTGCACCTGCCGGCCGGCTCCATCGCCGAGGTCGCCAAGGAGCACGTCGTGCGGGAGACCGCGCACGGCCGCGACGTCTTCCTGCCCCGCGGCGAGCTCGAGCCCTTCGCCGCCACCCACGGCCCCGCCGCCGGGCTCCTCGCCTACGAGGCCCTGCGCGTGGAGGCGCACCGGCCGCGGCTCGGCCTGGAGACCGACCACCGCACCATCCCCCACGAGCTGGGCTGGATCGGCACCGCCGTGCACCTCCAGAAGGGCTGCTACCGCGGCCAGGAGACGGTGGCCCGCGTCCACAACCTGGGCAAGCCCCCGCGCCGCCTGGTCTTCCTGCACCTGGACGGCTCCGAGGTGGTCCTCCCGGCGCACGGCGCGCCCGTCCGGCTCGCCGCCGACGGGGAGGAGGGCCGGCAGCTGGGGTTCGTGACCACCGCCGTGCGCCACCACGAGCTCGGCCCGATCGCCCTCGCACTGGTCAAGCGGAACGTGCCGGTGGACGCGCCGCTGCTGGTCGGCACGACGGCCGCCGCGCAGGAGGTCGTCGTAGCGCCGTGACCGCCGCGCGCACGATCCGAAAGCGACGGCCTAGACGTCGATGACGATGGTGAACGGGCCGTGGTTGGTCAGCGAGACCCGCATGTCCGCCCCGAAGCGGCCCGTCTCCACCGTCGCGCCCAGCGTTCGCAGCTGCGCCACGACCTCGTCGACGAGGGGCTCGGCCACGGGGCCGGGCGCGGCCGCGTTCCAGGTGGGGCGACGGCCCTTGCGGGCGTCTCCGTAGAGCGTGAACTGGGAGATCACCAGCAGCGGCGCATCCACGTCGCTGCAGGACTTCTCCGCCTCCAGGATCCGTACCGACCACAGCTTGCGGGCCAGCACCGCCGCCTTCTCCGGCGTGTCGTCGTGGGTCACCCCCACCAGTACGCACAGCCCCTCGCCGACGATCTCGCCCACGGTCTCGCCGTCCACGACGACCTTCGCGCCGTCCACCCTCTGCACCACAGCTCGCATACCACCTGTGTACCAGCCTTGCACCCGTCCGGGGCCGATCGGGTGGCGTGGGACTGCGTGGGGGCCACGGAGAGTGGCACCATGCACGCAGGCGGTGCGGGTGCGCCGCACCGGTCGAGGGGACGGACTCGTTCGTATGAATACATCTGGTACCTCCGTACCTGCATCACCCGCTGCCACGTCCGCCGTCACTGCCGCGGTACGACCGCCCGCGCAGCGCACCGCCGACAGTGCAGCCGAGGCCGGCGCGCCGACCAGCGCCCTCGGGCTGCCGGAACTGCGCACGCTGCGCCGCGACGCGCAGCGCGACGAGGCCGATCTGAGCTACGTGCGCCGCCTGCTCCAGGGCCGCATCGACATCCTGCGGGCCGAGCTGGCCCGGCGCAGCGACCCCGAGGCGCCGGTGGTGGACCGGCTCTCCGAGATCCTCGCCGACGCGCCGTCCAGCCGCAGTGCCTCCGCCCGGCACGTCACGCTCGGCACCCCGCACAGCGAGGAGTACCGACTGCTGGCGGCCGAGATGCTGGCCGACGTGGAACTGTCGGACCTGGCCGCGCGCACGGACGGCGAGCTCCACGAGGGGATGGGGAAGCTGGTGCGCTACGAGCAGCAGGTCTCGCGGCGCCGGCAGCAGCTCCAGCGCACCGTGGACGAGTGCAGCGCGGAGATCACCCGCCGCTACCGGGAGGGCGAGGCGCAGGTGGACGACCTGCTGGCCTGAGCCCCCCCGCTGGGGCCGCCGGAAAACCGGGCGACTGCGGCCGCTCGGGCCACTAGCGTGGCCTGTCATGAGTGCTGACGTGCGGCCGATCGCCGAACCCGAACTCGCCGAGTGGCTGCGGACCCTGAACACGGGGTTCCTGACCCCGGCCGGTGTGACGGAGGCGGACGTCGCCCTGCGGGCCAAGTACAGCGACCTCGCCCGCGTCCTGGGCGCCTTCGACGCCGGCAGCGGCCGCTGCGTGGCGACCTTCCGCTCCTTCGCCCAGCGGCTGACCGTCCCGGGCGGTGCGGCCGTAGCGGCCAGCGCCGTCTCTAACGTCACCGTCCTGCCCACGCACCGCCGCCAGGGCCTGCTGACCCGGCTGATGGCCACCGAACTCGCCGCCGCCCGTGCACGCGGGGACGTGCTGTCCACCCTGATCTCCGCCGAGTGGCCGATCTACGGGCGGTACGGGTACGGGCCCGCCACCTCGATCTCGGAATGGGAGATCGACGTACCGCGCACCGGACTGGACCGGCGCTGGTCCGGGCCCGCGGACGGGGGGCGGATCGAGCTGGTGGACGCCGCCGGGGTCCGGGAGGTGGGGCCGGACCTGCACGAGCGGCTGCGCGCGGTCACGCCCGGGGCGGTGGACCGGGACGAGCGCTGGTGGAACCTGGCGACCGGCCTGGAGGAGATGTCGTACCGCCCGTACCAGGAGAAGTTCCACGCCGTGTACCGGACGGCGGCGGGCGAGGTGGCCGGGCTGGCCGCGTACACCGCCGACGACCACTGGACGGACGCGAAGGTGCCGCTGAACACCGTGCAGGTCAAGGACCTGATCGCGGTCACGCCGGAGGCGGAGCGGGCGCTGTGGCACTTCCTGTGCTCCATCGACTGGGTGATGAAGGTCCGCACCGGCGGCCGCGCCCCCGACGACCTCGTCACGCAGCTCCTGCCCGACCCGCGGTCCGCCCGGCCCCTGACCGCAGCCGACTTCCTGTGGGTACGGCTGCTGGACGTCGAACGGGCGCTGGGCGCGCGGACGTACGCGGTGGCCGGGATGCTCGTACTCGAGGTCACGGACGCGGCGGGGCTGGCGGACGGCCGCTACCGGCTGGACGCCGGGACCGGGGCGTGCGAGCGTACGGATGACCCCGCGGACCTGCGCCTGGACGTGTCGGCGCTGGGGTCCCTGTACCTCGGCGACGAGTCCGCGGTGCGGCTGGGCGCGCTGGGGCGGGTGGCCGAACTGCGGCCGGGCGCACTGGCGCTCGCCGACGCGGTGTTCCGTACGGCGCGCCGGCCGTGGTGCCCGGACGTCTTCTAGCGTTGCGGACGTCTTGGGGCGTGCGGGCGTCATCCGGTGGGCAGGAGAGCGTGGGGCTGAGCTTGTGACGACATTGGTGGAACAACTGCGCACGGCGGGCTGCGTCTTCGCGGAGGAGGAGGCGGAGCTGCTGCGCGCCGCCGCGCGGGACGAGGGCCACCTGGCGGAGCTGCTGGCCCGCCGGGTCGGCGGCGAGCCGCTGGAACACGTGGTGGGTTGGGCGGAGTTCTGCGGACTGCGCGTGGAAGTGGGGGCGGGGGCCTTCGTGCCGCGCAGGCGCAGCGAGTTCCTGGTGACGGAGGCGGTGGCGCTGGCCCGGCCGGGCGCCGTGGTGCTGGACCTGTGCTGTGGGGTCGGCGCCCTGGGCGCGGCGGTCGCGGCGCGGGTGCCGGGCGGGGTGGAACTCCACGCGGCGGACATCGACCCGGCGGCGTTGGCGTACGCACGGCGCAATGTGGCCCCGTACGGCGGCAGCGTGTGGGAGGGCGACATGTACGCCCCGCTCCCGGCGTCGCTGCGGGGACGGGTGGACGTGCTGGTGGTCAACGCCCCGTACGTGCCGACGCAGGAGATCGGCTTCATGCCCGCGGAGGCGCGGGACCACGAGCCCCTGGTCTCGCTGGACGGCGGCGCGGACGGCCTGGACGTCCACCGCCGGGTGGCGGCGGACGCCCTGCCCTGGCTGGCCCCGGGCGGGCACCTGCTGATCGAGACGAGCGCCCGCCAGTGCCCGTCGACCTCCTCGGCGCTGGCGTCGGCGGGCCTGCGCACCCGCGTGGCCGTCTCGGAGGAGCTGTACGCGACGGTGGTGATCGCCGGGCGCTGAGCGGTGCGGTCACCGCTTGCGGGGCTGGGTGATGCGGAGCATGTTGCCGGAGGGGTCGCGGAAGGCGCAGTCGCGCACGCCGTAGGGCTGGTCGACCGGTTCCTGCAGGACTTCGCCGCCGGCCGCCCGGACCCGTTCGAAGGTGGCGTCGCAGTCGTCGGTGGAGAAGATCACGCCGCGCAGCATGCCCTTGGCCAGCAGTTCCGCCATGGCCTGCCGGTCGGCGGGGTGGGCGTTGGGGTCGGCGAGCGGCGGTTCGAGGACGATCTCCACGTCCGGCTGCGAGGGAGAGCCCACGGTCACCCAGCGCATCCCCTCGAAGCCGACGTCGTTGCGCACCTCCAGCCCGAGGGCGTCGCGGTAGAAGGCGAGCGCCTTGTCGTGGTCGTCGACGGCGATGAAGCACTGCGAGAGCTTGATGTCCATGCACCCGACGCTACGAGACGGCGGCGGGTCGCGCTTCTCCGATGCTGATCCGTGGCGGCGGCCCGACCGCCCGGCTCTTTCGGACCTTGCCTACCCGTTCCTGACCGGCCGGGTGAGGACCTTGGCGACGCAGGCGGGGATCGGGGCGCCCGCCTCGTGGCGGCGGGCCCGGTAGGCGCTCGGGGTCTCGCCGACCAGCTCGGTGAAGCGCGAGCTGAACGAGCCGAGCGAGGTGCACCCGACGGCGAAGCAGACGTCGGTCACGCTCAGGTCGCCGCGCCGCAGCAGGGCCTTCGCCCGCTCGATGCGCCGGGTCATCAGGTAGGAGTACGGGGTCTCGCCGAAGGCGGCGCGGAAGCAGCGGGAGAAGTGCCCGGACGACATGAGGGCGACCTTGGCCAGCGCCGGAACGTCGAGCGGCAGCGCGTAGTCGCGGTCCATCACGTCCCGGGCGCGGCGCAGCCGCTTCAGGTCCTCCAGGGTCACGGCACCAGCATGGCACGGCCCTCCGACAGCCAGGCGTGGGAGATGCAGCAAGCAGCTGCTTGCAATAGTTAGCAGAGTCGGGCAGGATCGGGGCATGGCATCGCTCAACGTCGGAAACCTCGGCGAGTACCTCCGTGAGCAGCGTCGGCAGGCCCAGCTTTCGCTGCGGCAGCTGGCCGAGGCGGCGGGGGTGTCGAATCCGTACCTGAGCCAGATCGAGCGCGGGCTGCGCAAGCCGAGCGCGGACATCCTCCAGCAGCTGGCCAAGGCGCTGCGGATCTCCGCGGAGACGCTGTACGTGCAGGCCGGAATCCTGGATGAGCGGGACCGGGACGAGGTGGAGACGCGGGCCGTCATCCTCGCCGACCCGTCCATCAACGAGCGGCAGAAGCAGGTGCTGCTCCAGATCTACGAGTCGTTCCGCAAGGAGAACGCGCTCGACGCGCCCGACGTGCCCGGCGCACCGGACGTACCCGGTGCACCCGACGCGCCCGCCGGCGAGATGCCGCCGAAGACGAACTGAACTTGATCCGGGAGGACCAGCACATGGCCATCGCCGATGACCTGAAGAAGACCCTCACCGACCCCACCCCCCTCTACTTCGCCGCCGGTACGGCCGACCTGGCCGTGCAGCAGGCCAAGAAGGTGCCGGGGCTCATCGAGCAGCTGCGCGCCGAGGCCCCGGCGCGCATCGAGGCCGTGAAGAACACCGACCCGAAGGTCGTGCAGGAGAAGGCCGCCGCGGCGGCCAAGGAGGCGCAGGAGGCGGTTACCGCCAAGGTCGCCGAGGTGTTCGGCGCGATCGACCCGAAGAAGCTCGGGGAGACCGCGCAGGACCTGGCGCTGCGCGGCGTCGGCGTGGCCGCGGAGTACGCGGTCCGCGCCAAGGAGACGTACGACAAGGTCGCCGAGCACGGTGAGCAGGCCGTCCGGGCCTGGCGCGGCGAGGTGTCCGAGGAGATCGTCGAGATCGCCGTGGCCGTCGAGCCGGAGCCGGAGGCCGCGCCGCCCGCAGCGGAGGCCTCCGCCGGCGATGCGTCCGCCGCCGAGGACAAGCCCGCGGCGAAGAAGCCCGCCGCGCGCAAGAGCCCGGCCAAGAAGGCCGGCGCCACGGTGGGCGACGAGGGCTGAAGCGCATGAGCGGCGGCGGGTCGGGCACCTTGGGGGTGTCCGGCCCGTTGTCGTTCATGAGGGCGGGCCGTGCCGGTAGCGTGGAAGCGGGCGGCATCCCGTCAGCAGTGCCGGGCAAGGGCGCAAGAGCGTGAGAAGGCGGTCGGAGCGATGTTGATGGACGGGTTCGATCAAGGCGTGATCCCGATGCTGGGGCTCGCCATGCTGGTGCTCGCCGTCGTGGCGTTCGTCTTCGCGCTGCTCGCGCGCGAGGACGCGTACCGGGCGGCGGACAAGCAGACCAAGACGTTCTGGCTGGTCATCCTGGGCATCACCGTCCTCGTGGACTTCTTCCTGGGGATGCTGTTCCTGGAGATCGCCGGTCTGGTCGCCACCATCGTGTTCTTCGTCGACGTGCGCCCCGCGCTCAAGCAGGTCTCGGGCGGCGGGCGGCGCAGCGGCGGCAGCAGCAGCGACGGGCCGTACGGGCCGTACAACGGCGGCCGGTAGCCCCGACCGCGCCGCCCGTCCCGCCGCCCGCCGTCAGGCCGCGCCGCGGGAGAGCAGGACCACGGCCACGTCGTCCGTGAGCTCGCCGCCGTTGAGACGGCGGGCCTCGGTGACGGAGGCCTCCAGCAGGTTCTCGCCGCTCAGCCCCTCGTCCAGGTGACGGTTGATCATCTCCACCATGCCGTCCTGCCCGAGGCGCTCCTTGCCTTCGCCGATCCGGCCCTCGATCAGCCCGTCGGTGTAGAGCATCAGGCTCCACGCGCCGCCGAGCTCGACCTGGCGCCGGGGCCAGCGGGCCTTGGGCAGCAGGCCGAGCGCCGGGCCGCTGTTCTCGTACGGGAGCAGTCGCGCGGGGCGTCCCGGCCGGGAGATCAGCGGTGCCGGGTGGCCGGCCAGGCACAGGCCGGCGCGGCGGCCGTCCGGGGCGATGTCCACCGTGCACAGCGTCGCGAAGATCTCCTCGCAGGGACGTTCCACCTCCAGGACCTGCTGGAGCGTGGCCAGCAGGTCGTCGCCGCACAGCCCGGCCAGGGTCAGGGCGCGCCAGGCGATGCGGAGCTCGACGCCGAGGGCCGCCTCGTCGGGGCCGTGCCCGCAGACGTCGCCGATCATGGCGTGGACCGTGCCGTCGGGGGTGCGGACGGTGTCGTAGAAGTCGCCGCCGAGCAGGGCGCGGCTGCGGCCGGGGCGGTAGCGCGCGGCGAAACGGAGGTCGGAGCCCTCCAGGAGCGGGTTGGGGAGCAGCCCACGCTCCAGACGGGCGTTCTCCTGGGCGCGCAGTTTCGATTCTGCAAGCTTGTACTGGGCGATGTCCGCCCGCTTTCTCTCCACCGCGTACCGGATGGCGCGGCTCAGCAGCCGGCCGTCCAGCTCGTCCCGGAAGAGGAAGTCCTGGGCGCCGACCCGGACGGCCTCCGCGGCGCGTTCGGCGTCCGCTTCGGCGGTGAGGACGAGGACGGCGTGGCGGGGGGCGATGCGGAGCACGTGGCGGAGGTTGGCCAGCTGGTCGGCGTCCGGGGTGGCCGCGGTCGCCGTGGCTGCCGTGCGGGGGCCCGTGTCCGGGAGGGCCAGGTCGAGCAGGATGCAGTGGACGTCGGGCGTGAGCAGCCGTGCGGCCTCGGTGAGGTTGCGGGCGGTGCGGAGCCGGATGCGGTGGCCGTCGGTGTCGAGGATCTCGGGGACGGTGAGGCCGCCGCCGGGGTCGTCCTCGATGACCAGCAGGGTCAGCGGGGTCGTGTGCGTGGTCGCCTGCGGCGTCGCCTGCGCCAGGGGTGGGGCGGTGGCGGTCAGAACAGCCTGACCGTTCTCCGTGGCCGGGGTGTCCCTCTGCCGCGGTACGGGTACGGGCATCGTCTCCGGTTCCTTCCCTCCCCCCGAGGGTGCGCTCGTGCGCCGACCCTAGCGGCCCGGCCGGGCGGGCGGAATGCCGTCGTGGGCCAGCGCCTCCGTCATATGCCGTTATCGCGGGGGAAAATCGGCCTCACTGGATGAGAAAGGTCACGATGGGGCCGTGTTCCGTCCCGCCTGCCGAGACGTCCTGCGGGGTGCTTCGGTTGCCTGCCGGGCCGCGTCGGATCAGCCCGGCCCCGGGCGGCCCCGTCGGCGGGGGCCGGGGCCCGGGCGGGGGCAGGGGCAGGGGGCGCGGGCCCCGACGGGGGCCGGGGCCCGGCCCGGAGCCCTGGCAGTGCAGCCCGGCAGGGGGGGGCGCCGCACCGGCGCGAGAGGCCGTGCGACCGCCCTGCCAGCCCGTGACGGCTACGCGTCGGGGCGGACGACCGCCTTGATCGGCATGGAGCCGGCGCCCGCCATCGTCACGTTGCGCCCCGGACGCGGGGCGTGGACCATCGCGCCGTCGCCGACGTACATCCCGACGTGGCTCGCATCGTCGAAGTAGATGATCAGGTCCCCCGGCCGCATGTCCTTGAGCGCGACCTTGGGCAGCAGCCGCAGCTGCTCCTGCGAAGTGCGCGGGATCGGCCTGCCCGCCGCCAGCCAGGCCTGGGAGGTCAGACCGGAGCAGTCGAACGCGGCCGGGCCCTCGGCGCCCCAGACGTAGGGCTTGCCCATCTGGGCGGTGGCGTACTGCACGGCCCGCTTCCCGGCCTCCGAGGCCGAGCCCTTGACGTCCTTCATCGCGCCCGTCGACAGCCATGCCGTCTGCGCCCTGTACTGCGCTTCCTGCTCCAGCTGGATCAGCCGGGCCTTCTCCTCGGCCTCCAGCTTGTTCTCCAGCTCCTCCGCGGCCTTGATCTTCTCCTCGGTCTGCTTCTTCGCGTTCTCCTGCTTGATCCGGTTGGCCTCGAGCAAGGTCCACTGCGCGCTGGCGTCCTGCGCGTAGCGCTTCAAGTCGTTCTGGGTGCGGTCCAGTTCGGTCAGCATGTCCGAGGCGGCCTTCTCGCCCTGGCGCAGCCGGTTCGCCCCGTCGAGGAACTGGTTCGGATCGTCGCTCAGCGCCAGCTTCGCGCTCGGCGGCAGCCCGCCCGAGCGGTACTGGGCGCGGGCGGCGGCGCCCGCGCGGCTCTTGAGGGTGGCGATCCGCTCCTGGCCGGCGACGATCTGATTCGCGATCTCGACGATCTTGTCCGACTGGGCCTTGGCCTCGGCCTCGGCCTGGTTGTAGGCGTCCGTGGCGGCGCCCGCCTGCCGGTACAGCTCCTCGATGTCCTTGCGGACCTGCTCGAGCGAGGTGGCACCCGGTCCCGGAGCGGGAGTCGCCGGGGCCGCGGGAGCCCCGGGCGCCGCCGGAGTCCCCGGAGCCGCAGGGGCCACGGGGACGGCCGGCGCCGCGTACGCCATACCCGTCGCCAGCCCCGGCGCCGTCAGTATCGCCATCGCGCAGAGCAGTACGAGCCCACTCGCGCCCCGCCGTCGCCGTTCGGCCCCCATGGTCCCCCCAGGCACCCAGAGTCAGACCGCGCATCATCCTGCATCAGATCTGACTATCCATCAGTAACTTGCCACTGCTTTCGGGATGGTGCCACGAGCCGGTGAATTCCGACACCCTTGTGGACACCGGCCCGATCTTGTCCGCCCCAACGGACCCCACCCCCGACGGCTCAACGGGCGATCCGTCACACCGGTTCCCCGCACGCGTCTTTCACCCCGTCGGGCGCAACGCCTCCCAGCGCACCGTCAGTTCCCCCTGCCGCCACCGCCCCGGCCCGTCCGCCAGCGGCCACTCCGCGGACAGCGCCCGCGCCGTCCGGATCCAGCGCTGCCGCGCCCCGTACGAGGCGTACGGGGCCGCCGCCGCCCAGGCCCGGTCGAAGTCGCGCAGGAACGCGTGCACCGGCTCGCCCGGCACGTTGCGGTGGATCAGCGCCTTCGGCAGCCGCTCCGCCAGGTCCGACGGGCGCTCCAGGGACCCCAGCCGGGTGGCGAAGGTCACCGTGCGCGGCCCCTCCGGCCCCAGCGCCACCCACACGTGCCGCCGCCCGATCTCGTCGCAGGTCCCCTCCACCAGCAGCCCGTCCGGCGCCAGTCGCGCGCACAGCCGCTCCCACACCGCCGCGACCTGCTCCTCGTCGTACTGGCGCAGGACGTTCGCCGCCCGGATCAGGGCCGGACGGGCCCCGTCCTCCAGCGGCACCTCGAAGCCGCCGTGCCGGAAGCTCAGGCCCTCGCGCTCGAAGGGCTTCGCGCCCGCCACCCGCGCCGGCTCGATCTCGATGCCGACCACGCGCACCCGCGGGGCCGCCTCGCGCAGCCGCGCCAGCAGCTCGACCGCGGTCCAGGGGGCGGCGCCGTAGCCGAGGTCCACCGCGACCGGTGCCTGCGCGCGCCGCAGCGCCGCCCCGTGCGTGGCGGCGATCCAGCGGTCCATGCGGCGCAACCGGTTCGGGTTCGTCGTCCCGCGCGTCACCGAGCCCACGGGGCGGCCGGACGCGCGGCTCGGGGGCGGAGTGGTGCGGGGGGCCATGAGCCGAGAGTAAGCGGAGGGCCCTCGCCCGATGAAAATCCGGAGCCCCGCCGAGAAAAAACGCGGAAATCCGGCCACCCCGGAATGCGCGGGACGGCCATCCGGGTTGCACTCCTTGCAGGGCGCCCGGCGCGCCCCTGTCGGCATGCCCGGCGGCCGCCCGTCGGCATGCCCGGCAGCCGTCCGCGTGGCGTCCCCGTGCCGTCCGCGCGGCGTCCCCGTGTCGTCCGGTCCGAGTGTCGTCGAGCGAGAGGAACTGCTCCCTTGAGCCAGTACGTGTCCCGCCTCGGCGGCAGCCTCACCGGCCGCCTCGCCGCCGCCCGCGCCGCCCGGCACGAGCCGCCGCGCCTGCGCCTGCCGGCCGTCGGCCACCACCGCAAGCCCCGCCGCGTGGCCATGCTCAGCGTCCACACCTCCCCGCTGCACCAGCCCGGCACCGGCGACGCCGGCGGCATGAACGTCTACATCGTGGAGCTGGCCAAACGCCTCGCCGCGATCAACATCGAGGTCGAGATCTTCACCCGGGCCACCGCCGGCGGCCTGCCGCCCGTGGTCGAGCTGGCCCCCGGGGTCCTCGTCCGGCACGTGGACGCGGGCCCGTACGAAGGCCTCGCCAAGGAGGAGCTCCCGGCCCAGCTGTGCGCCTTCACCCACGGCGTGATGCAGGCCTGGGCCGGACACCGCCCCGGCTACTACGACCTCGTCCACTCCCACTACTGGCTCTCCGGGCACGTCGGCTGGCTCGCCGCCGAGCGCTGGGGCGTCCCGCTCGTGCACGCCATGCACACCATGGCCAAGGTCAAGAACGCGGCGCTGGCCGAGGGCGACACGCCCGAGCCCGCCGCCCGCGTCATCGGCGAGACCCAGATCGTGGCCGCCGCGGACCGGCTCATCGCGAACACCGCCGAGGAGGCCGAGGAACTCGTCCGCCACTACGAGGCCGACCCCGGCAAGGTCGCCGTCGTCCACCCCGGCGTCAACCTCGACCGCTTCACCGTCGGCGACGGCCGCGCCGCCGCCCGCGCCCGCCTCGGCCTGCCGCAGGACGCCGTGATCCCGCTCTTCGCCGGGCGCATCCAGCCGCTGAAGGCGCCCGACATCCTGCTGCGCGCCGTCGCCGAGCTCGTCGACCGGGACCCCTCGCTGCGCACCCGCCTCTTCGTCCCCGTCGTCGGCGGCCCCAGCGGCAGCGGCCTGGCCAAACCGGAGGGCCTGCAGAAGCTCGCGGCGAAGCTGGGGATCGCCGATCTCGTGCACTTCCACCCGCCGGTCGGGCAGGACCGCCTCGCCGACTGGTTCCGCGCGGCGTCCGTGCTGGTCATGCCCTCGTACAGCGAGTCCTTCGGGCTCGTCGCCATAGAGGCGCAGGCCGTCGGCACGCCGGTGCTCGCCGCGGAGGTCGGCGGACTGCCCGTCGCGGTCAACGACGGGGTCACCGGCATCCTCGTGCCCGGCCACGATCCGGTGGACTATGCGCGTGAACTGCGGCGTTTCGTGGACGACGGCCGGCTCGCAGACCGGATGGGCGCCGAGGCGGCGCGGCACGCGCAGTTCTTCGGCTGGGACACGGCGGCGAGCGGCACGGCGGACGTGTACACCGCGGCGATGCATGATCACCGCCGTCGCGTACGCTCCCACCATGGCTGACACCGCCGAGATCATCGAGGCCACGCTCACCGGCGCCGAGCTGAGCTGGGAGAGTCCCGAACCGGGCTCGTACGTCGTCCAGCTCCCCGGCACCCGCAAGCTGAGCACCACCTGCTCGCTCCGGGTCGGCCGGCATGCGCTGTCGGTCAACGCCTTCGTGATCCGCCACCCCGACGAGAACGAGGCCGGCGTCCACCGCTGGCTGCTGGAGCGCAACCTCAAGCTGTACGGGCTGAGCTACGCGGTCGACCGCCTCGGCGACGTCTACCTGACCGGCCGGCTACCGCTGTCCGTGGTCGACCCGGAGGAGCTGGACCGGCTGCTCGGCACGGTGCTGGAGGCCGCGGACGGCGCCTTCAACACGCTGCTGGAGCTCGGCTTCGCCGGGGCGATCCGCCGCGAGTACGAATGGCGCGTCTCCCGCGGCGAACCGACCCGCAACCTGGACGCGTTCAAGCACCTGACGCAGCCGTCGGCCTGAGCTCGGCGGGCACGACCGCGGGGGCCACCGGGGCCTCCGGGGCCTCCGCGGTCCCCGGGGCCACCGCGGCCTCACGCGCCACCGCGGTCTCCGCAGCTTCCGGCTGCCGCTCGGTCGCGGCTCCGGCTCCGGCCCCGGTCCCCTTCTCGGCCGGCAGGTTGCGCATCAGCAGCCAGTACCCGAGCCCGGCGACGGTCCCCAGGGCCGCCGTCGACCCCCACAGCCAGCCCGCGCCGAACCGGTCGATCACCCCGCCCGCCAGCAGCGGCGCGATCAGCGAGGCCACCGCCCAGGACAGCGTGTACATGCCCTGGTAGCGGCCGCGCGCGTGCAGCGGGGAGAGCCGCGCGACCAGGCCCATCTGGGTCGGCGAGTTGATGATTTCGCCGAGGGTCCACACGCAGACGGTCAGCGTCAGCACCCCGATCGAGCCGCCGAACGCCGTCAGCCCGAACCCGTAGCCGGCCAGCAGCGCCGAGACCACGAGCAGCTTCTGCGGGTCCCGGTGCTCGATGAACCGCGTGACCGGGATCTGCAGCGCCACGATCATCACGCCGTTCACGGCGATGACCAGCCCGTAGTCCCCGGTGGAGAAGCCCGCGCTGCCCATCGCCAGCGGCAGCCCGAACGAGCCCTGCATGAAGATCAGCGAGATCAGGAACGACAGCCCGACCACCGCCATGAACCGCCCGTCGCGCAGCACCGTGCCGAGCCCGGCCTCCGGCTCGTCCGCCGCCGCGGCCGCGCCGTCCTTCTCGGGCCGCGACTCGGGCAGCTTCACGAAGACCAGCACGGCGCACACCAGTGTCAGCGCCGCCTCGCCCAGGAACCCGGCCAGGTAGCTGTACTCGGCGACGAAACCGGCGACCATGGAGGAGACCGCGAAGCCGAGGTTGATGGCCCAGTAGTTCAGCGCGAAGGCCCGTACCCGGTCCTCGGGGCGGACGATGTCGGCCATCATCGCCTGCACGGCGGGCCGCGAGGCGTTGGAGGTCATGCCGACCAGCAGCGCGACGGCCGCGATCGCCGCCGGGTGCTCCATGAAACCGAGCAGCGCGACCGAGAAGGCGGTCGAGACGTTGGCCGCCATCATCGTGGGCCGGCGCCCGAGCCGGTCGGTCATCACCCCGGCGACCAGCGAGGAGATCACCCCGCCGAGGCCGTGCAGGGCGACCACGAGTCCCGCGAAGGAGGCCGAGTAGCCCCGGTCCAGGGTCAGGTACAAGGTCATGAACGTCGCGACGAAGGCTCCGAGCCGGTTCACCAGGGTGCTCGTCCACAGCCACCAGAACGCGGGCGGCAGACCCGACACGCTCTCCCGGGCGGCCCGTCTCAAACTGGCAGCGGACATAACGGATCCCCCCGGCGGTGTAAGTGTCTCTGCGGCTCTCCGCACGTTACGAGCGGCCGCCTTCCGGCGCCACTCAATTGACGTCCGCCGTCAATCGGGCGGCCCTGGACACCGCGCGCGAGCGCCCCGGCCCGTCCATTAGGCTCGTACGCATGGCCGACGCACCGTACAAGCTGATCCTCCTCCGTCACGGCGAGAGCGAGTGGAACGCGAAGAACCTGTTCACCGGCTGGGTGGACGTCAATCTCAACGAGAAGGGCGAGAAGGAGGCGGTCCGCGGCGGTGAGCTGCTCAAGGACGCCGGCCTGCTCCCCGACGTCGTGCACACCTCGCTCCAGAAGCGCGCGATCCGCACCGCGCAGCTGGCGCTCGAGGCCGCCGACCGCCACTGGATCCCGGTCCACCGCTCCTGGCGCCTGAACGAGCGCCACTACGGCGCCCTCCAGGGCAAGGACAAGGCCCAGACCCTCGCCGAGTTCGGCGAGGAGCAGTTCATGCTGTGGCGCCGCTCGTACGACACCCCGCCGCCGGCCCTCGAGGACGGTACGGAGTTCTCCCAGTCCGAGGACCCGCGCTACGCCTCGATCCCGCCGGAGCTGCGCCCGCGCACCGAGTGCCTCAAGGACGTCGTCGTCCGCATGCTCCCGTACTGGTACGACTCGATCGTCCCGGACCTGCTGGACGGCCACACGGTGCTCGTCGCCGCGCACGGCAACTCCCTGCGCGCCCTGGTCAAGCACCTGGACGGCATCTCGGACGCCGACATCGCGGGCCTCAACATCCCGACCGGCATCCCGCTCGCCTACGAGCTCGACGCCGACTTCAAGCCGGTCAAGCCGGGCGGCACCTACCTCGACCCCGACGCGGCCGCGGCCGCCATCGAGGCCGTCAAGAACCAGGGCAAGAAGAAGTAGGGAACGCGACCAAGCCCCCGGCCTGCCCACACGGTGCAGGTGGGGGGCTTTCGTCTTGCTCCGGCCCGGACCGGTCCGCGGTGGTCCGCCGGCGGTTCCGGGGCCGGGGCGGCCCCGGGCAGGAGGCGTGGGGGCGGAGCCGGGCCGTGCCGGGTACGGCGGCGCCGGCCCGGAACGTCACAAGGGCCCCGCCGGGCGTCCGGCGGGGCCCTTCGCTCGCGCGGCGTTCAGCCGCCGCACTGGCACGGGGCGCCGGACTGGCAGCCGCAGCCGCAGCCCGAGCCGCAGCCGCACGCGGCGAGCAGCGGGAGGCGCAGCGGCTCCGGCCGGGGCGGCTGCTCCTGTTCCGGGGTGATGGGGACGGGGGAATCGGGCATGGTTCCTCCTCGCGCAGGCGGCGTACGGGCCGCCGTACGACGGACCGCCTTCGCCTCATTCATGCCCAGCCGCACCGGCGCGTCAACGGCGCACGGGGGCTCAGACGCCCTCGACCTGGGTCGGCGGCTGGAGCTCGTCCGCGTGCTCGCCCGTCACCAGGTACACCACGCGCTTGGCCACCGACACCGCGTGGTCCGCGAAGCGCTCGTAGTAGCGGCCCAGCAGCGTCACGTCGACCGCCGTCTCGATGCCGTGCTTCCAGCGGTCGTCCATGAGGTGCTGGAACAGCGTGCGGTGCAGCTGGTCCATCTCGTCGTCGTCCGTCTCCAGCTGGAGCGCGAGGTCGACGTCCTTGGTGATGATGACCTCGGCTGCCTTCGCCATCAGGCGCTGCGCCAGCTGCCCCATCTCCAGGATGGTGGCGTGCAGGTCCCGCGGCACGGCCGTGTCCGGGAAGCGCAGCCGGGCGAGCTTCGCCACGTGCTGGGCCAGGTCGCCGCTGCGCTCCAGGTCCGCGCTCATCCGCAGCGAGGTCACGACGATGCGCAGGTCGGTGGCGACCGGCTGCTGCCGCGCCAGCAGGGCGATCGCGCGCGCCTCCAGGTCGTGCTGGAGGTCGTCGACCTTCTGGTCCGCGGCGATGACACTCTCGGCGAGCTTCAGGTCGGCGTCGAGCATGGACGTCGTGGCCCGCCCGATCGCGGAACCGACCAGCCGGGCCATCTCGACCAGGCTCTCCCCGATCGAGTCCAGTTCCTCGTGGTACGCGTCACGCATGTCTGGTGTCCCTCTCTTGACCTACTGCACTACTGCCCGGGGGCCGGCCGGGGCGGCCGCTTGGCCCCACGTTGACACGGTGAACCGCAAACGCGTCCGACTTCGGCACCCCAAGTGAATCAACCCCGTCCCCAGGGTGAACTCTGGGCGACGACTGTTCGAGGTGCCACCCGAACGGCTGTGGAAGTGTCGTTGTGCCTGCTTAACCTGGATGCATGGACGTGAACGCGGCGGTCGCCGCAGCTGCAGCGATCGCCGGTCTGTGCACCGGTGTGATCGCGATGCTGGCGTTCCGCTGGAGCGAGCGCGACCAGGCCCGCCCTACCCGGAGCTCCATGCGCCCCGACATCAACGCGGTGCTGCCGCCCGGCGTGGACACGGTGCTCTCCGTACTGCGCTCCTCCGCCGTCGTGCTCGACGAGGGCGACGCAGTGGTCAAGGCCAGCTCGGCGGCGTACGCCCTCGGGCTGGTCCGCGGCGGCAAGCTCGCCGTCGAACCCATGCTCCACATGGCCCGCGACACCCGCCGCGACGGGGAGATACGCCAGGTCGAGCTGGACCTGCCCCGGCGCGGCACCGGCCGCGGCGAGGCCCTGGCCGTCTCGGCGCGCGTCGCCCCGCTCGGCTCCCGCCTGGTGCTCCTGCTGGTCGAGGACCTCACCGAGGCCCGCCGCATCGAGGCCGTACGCCGCGACTTCGTCGCCAACGTGTCCCACGAGCTGAAGACCCCGGTCGGGGCGATCTCCCTGCTCTCCGAGGCCGTCATGGACGCCGCGGACGACCCCGAGGCGGTCAGCCGCTTCGCCGGCCGCATGCAGATCGAGGCCACCCGCCTGATCAACCTCGTGCAGGAGCTCATCGACCTCTCCCGCGTGCAGAACGACGACCCGCTGGAGGACGCCGAGCCCGTCCGCGTGGACACCCTCGTCGCGGAGGCGATCGACCGCTGCCGGCACACGGCCTCCTCCAAGCAGATCACCATGGCGGCGGGCGGCACCGCCGACCTGCGCGTCTGGGGCCACCGGGGCCAGCTCGCGGCCGCCCTCGGGAACCTGGTCGAGAACGCCGTCAACTACAGCCCGGCCCGTACCCGCGTCGGCATAGCCGGGCGCAGGGTCACGGCGCCCGGGGGAGACTTGATCGAGATCGCCGTGACCGACCAGGGCATCGGCATCCCGGAAAAGGACCGCGAGCGCATCTTCGAGCGCTTCTACCGCGTGGACCCGGCCCGCTCCCGCGCCACGGGAGGGACGGGCCTCGGCCTTGCGATCGTGAAGCACGTGGCCGCCTCGCACGGCGGGGAGGTGTCCGTATGGAGCTCGGAGGGCCAGGGCTCCACCTTCACGCTGCGACTGCCCGAAGCGGCCGCGCCGGCCCCGACGACGACTCCCGCGTCCGCGCCACCCCTGACCGAACCAGCAACAGCCATCCCTGCCCCGGAGGTCCTTCCGTGACCCGAGTGCTCGTCGTCGAGGATGAGGAATCATTCAGCGACGCCCTGTCCTACATGCTCCGCAAGGAGGGCTTCGAGGTCGCCATCGCGGCGACCGGGCCCGACGGGCTCGACGAGTTCGAGCGCAACGGCGCCGACCTCGTCCTCCTCGACCTGATGCTCCCCGGGCTGCCCGGCACGGAGGTCTGCCGGCAGCTGCGCGGCCGCTCCAACGTCCCCGTGATCATGGTGACGGCCAAGGACAGCGAGATCGACAAGGTCGTCGGGCTGGAGATAGGAGCCGACGACTACGTCACGAAGCCCTTCTCCTCGCGGGAGCTGGTCGCCCGCATCCGCGCGGTCCTGCGCCGCCGCGGCGAGCCGGAAGAGGTCACCCCGGCGGCCCTGGAGGCGGGGCCCGTACGGATGGACGTCGACCGCCACGTGGTCACCGTCGCGGGAGGGAAGGTGGACCTCCCGCTGAAGGAGTTCGACCTGCTGGAGATGCTGCTGCGCAACGCGGGCCGCGTACTGACCCGCATGCAGCTGATCGACCGCGTCTGGGGCGCCGACTACGTCGGTGACACCAAGACCCTGGACGTCCACGTCAAGCGCCTGCGCGCCAAGATCGAACCGGACCCGGGCGCGCCGCGCTACCTGGTCACGGTGCGCGGCCTCGGCTACAAGTTCGAGCCGTAGGCCGACGGCGCCGGGGCGGTCCCACGGCCGGCCGGAGGCCGGCGCAGCGCGCCGAAGCCGGTGAGGCCCCCTGGGGCCTCGCCGCGCGAGGGGCGCACGCGGGACGGGGCTCGAACCGGACCCGGGCGCGCCGCGCTACCTGGTCACGGTGCGCGGCCTCGGCTACAAGTTCGAGCCGTAGGCCGTAGGCCGCAGGCCGGAAGCCGCAGGCCGCAGGCCGTACGGACGGGGAAGGGCCCCGGTCGCCTCTGCGACCGGGGCCCTTCCGTCATTGCCCGAGGCGTCAGTGGCCGGCGCTGTGCGAGGCCGAACCCGACGGGGTGCCGGACGGCGTGCCCGACGGGGCGCCGGCCGGGGTACCCGAGGGGGCGCCGGACGGAGAGCCGGCGGGGCTGCCGGACGGGGTCCCGGACGGCGTGCCCGCGGGGCTGCCCGACGGGGTGGGGCCGGCGGCGGGGGCCACGGTCGGGCCGTAGCCCGCGTACATGCCGGTGGCCGGGACCACGAAGGCGTCGAGCGCGACGTCGCCGGTGCTGCTCAGCTGGAAGACGACCTTCTGGACGTCGCCGTCCTTGGCCGCCTCCGCGCCGTTCTCGATCACGGCGGACGCGTTGCCCTGGCCGCCCAGCACCACGGAGCCGCCGGCCGGCACGACGACCTTGCCGGTGCCGGTGGCCGCCTTCAGCACGACCTTGCCCTTGCCACCCGGGAGGGTGATGCCGTCAAGCGTCTGTTCCTTGGTGCCCGCGTTGAAGACCGTCGCCGAGACGGCGGCGGGGCCCTTCTTGTCCTTCGCGCCCTGGGTGATCACCAGCGCGTTCTGGATCTTGATCTCGCCCTTGGTGACGGCGGCGTTGTCCGGCTTGATCTGGAGGGTCTGCGCGTCGTTGCCCGCACCGCATGCGGCCAGCGAGGCGATCGAGAACACGACGGCGGTGGCGGCGAGGGCGCCGCGTCGAAGGCTGCGGCTCACGGCGGCGGCAACTCCTTGGACGTACGGGACGGGAGGGTGGGCTCCCTTGGGAACGGCCGAGGTAAAGCCGCTCTAAGGGTGTGTCAGCGGGCCTTAGGTTACCGAGCCGCCGCCCCGCCCCCGCACCCGACCCTCCGCAGCGGGGCGGCCGCCCTGCCGGGGGGTCGGGCCCGGTCCCGCGCTCCTGTATTCCGCGGCCGCACACGGGGTCGATCACCGTGCCGATCACGGAGCCGCTCACCATGCCGATCACGGAGCCGATCGCCATGCCGCTCACGGAGCCGATCACCACGCCGATCGCGCAGTCGATCACCACGCCCGTCACGGGGTCGATCACCGTGCCGTTCACGCGGAGATCACGCGGAGATCACGCGCCGATCATGTGACACGCGCATATCGCGCCACCGGCGTCCGGTGATCAATTCCGGGATTCCCGCGAACGCCGCCACGCGATCAATTCGGGATTGGGCCGGAACCCCTCCCCGCGACGCGGCCGCCAGTCGAACGGAGTAGTTCGGTTTCTCGACGCGGGAACCGGCAAAACGGGACGTATGTCACACTGATGGGGGTGCCGGGCAGGTGTAGCGTGGCCCTTTCGCCCGGTCCGCACAGCGCCCCCGACCTGCGAATACCCCCCTCCGGAAGCCCTCCGCAGCACGTTCCTGTCGCTGTTGTCAAGCCCCGAGATGTGCCCTGACCTGCGAAAACGCCATTCATAACAGTCAGTTCTCGTGTTACCCTGGATAGCCACGGAAGGGGTACCTGTCACATGACGTTCAAGGTTGGCGACACCGTGGTCTATCCCCATCACGGGGCCGCGCTGATCGAGGCCATTGAGACTCGCCAGATCAAAGGCGTGGACAAGACCTACTTGGTGCTCAAGGTCGCCCAGGGCGACCTGACGGTTCGTGTGCCTGCGGACAATGCGGAGTTCGTCGGCGTTCGCGACGTAGTCGGCCAGGACGGGCTGGACCGGGTCTTCGAGGTGCTCCGCGCACCGTATGCAGAAGAGCCGACGAACTGGTCCCGGCGCTACAAGGCAAATCTGGAGAAGCTCGCTTCTGGCGATGTCATCAAGGTCGCCGAAGTGGTGCGTGACCTGTGGCGTCGTGAGCGTGAGCGCGGGCTTTCCGCGGGTGAGAAGCGCATGCTCGCGAAGGCGCGCCAGATTCTGGTGAGCGAACTGGCGCTCGCCGAGAACACGAACGAGGACAAGGCCGAGGCCCTCCTCGACGAGGTGCTCGCGTCCTGACGTGAGACCCCGTACAGCAAACAGTGTTCATCAGAACAATGTGTACACAGTTGTGCCGCGGTGCCCGCTGACAAGGCCTCTCCTCCACGAGGGGCCTGTTGCCGGGCGCTGCGGCATGTCTGTACCCATACCCTTTTGATCCACCTCACTGGCATGCCGGGTCCGGGCAGCCTGCTCGACCGGTCGTCACGGAAGGGGCGAGGGCGTCGCACCCGGCACCCTTCAGGCCATACCCATGTCGGCCGAAGTCACAAACCTGGCTCGGAGCTACCTACTGATGTCTGACGCAACGCGCCCCCACCGCACCGCCGCGGTGATCCCGGCCGCCGGCCGCGGGGTACGCCTCGGCCCCGGCGCCCCCAAGGCCCTGCGGGCCCTCGGCGGCACCCCGATGCTGATCCACGCCGTCCGTGCCATGGCCCGCTCCCGCGCGGTCGCCCTGGTCGTGGTCGTCGCCCCGCCCGACGGGGCCGCCGAGGTGCGCCACCTCCTGGACGAGCACGCGCTGCCCGACCGCACCGAGATCGTGGTCGTGCCCGGTGGCGAGACCCGGCAGGAGTCCGTACGCGCCGGCCTCGACGCGCTCCCGTCGGACATCACCTCCGTCCTCATCCACGACGCGGCCCGCCCGCTGGTCCCCGTCGACACCGTGGACTCCGTCGTCGAGGCCGTGCGCGACGGGGCCCCCGCCGTGGTCCCCGCCCTGGCGCTGGCCGACACGGTCAAGGAGGTCGAGCCCGGCAGGCCCGGCGAGCCCGAGCCCGTCGTCGCCACGCCCGAGCGGGCCCGGCTGCGCGCCGTGCAGACCCCGCAGGGCTTCGACCGCGCCACCCTCGTCCGCGCGCACGAGGAGATCGCCGTGGCCGGCGAGGGCGCCACCGACGACGCGGGCATGGTCGAGCGCCTCGGCGTCACCGTCGTCGTGGTCCCCGGCCACGAAGAGGCCTTCAAGGTCACCCGCCCCCTCGACCTGGTCCTCGCCGAGGCCGTACTCGCCCGCAGGAGGGCCACCGATGCGTACTAGTCCCGCAGGTCCGGCAGACCAGGGCGCGAACTCCGCCGCCGGATCCGGGGCCCCGGCCCAGGCCCCGGCCCAGGCCCCGCTGATCCCGCTCGTCGGCATCGGCACCGACGTGCACGCCTTCGAGGCCGGCCGCGAGCTGTGGTGCGCCGGTCTGCTGTGGGAGGGCGAGGACGGCCTCGCCGGACACTCCGACGGCGACGTCGCCGCGCACGCCGCCTGCGACGCACTGTTCTCCGCCGCCGGAGTCGGCGACCTCGGCGCGCACTTCGGCACCTCCCGCCCCGAGTGGTCCGGAGCCGCGGGCGTCACCCTCCTGGCGGAGGCCGCCCGGATCGTCCGCGCCGAGGGCTTCGAGATCGGCAACATCGCCATCCAGGTGATCGGCGTACGCCCGAAGATCGGCAAACGGCGCGAAGAGGCGCAGAAGGCGCTCGCCGCCGCCGCGGGCGCCCCCGTCTCCGTCTCCGGCACCACCACCGACGGTCTGGGCCTCACCGGCCGCGCCGAAGGGCTCGCCGCTCTCGCGACCGCCCTCCTGTACCGGACGAATCCCGCGTAGTGCGACGTACGAAGACACTTCTTCCGCAACAAAGACGCCCCCGCGTACCCAAAGGGTCGCGGGGCACTGCTACAGGCGCACTACCCTGGATGCCGTGACTATTCGCCTGTACGACACCAGCGCCCGGCAGATCCGTGACTTCACCCCGCTCAATGCGGGCTGCGTCTCGATCTACCTCTGTGGCGCCACGGTGCAGGCCGCCCCGCACATCGGGCACATCCGGTCGGGCCTCAACTTCGACATGATGCGCCGCTGGTTCGAGTACCGGGGCTACGAGGTCACCTTCATCCGCAACGTCACGGACATCGACGACAAGATCATCGCGAAGTCCGCCGAGCAGCGCCGCCCCTGGTGGTCCATCGGCTACGACAACGAGCGCGCCTTCAACGACTGCTACGGCGCCCTCGGCTGCCTGCCGCCCACCTACGAGCCCCGCGCCACCGGCCACGTCACCGAGATGGTCGAGATGATGCGCGGCCTCATCGAGCGCGGCCACGCCTACGAGTCCGAGGGCAACGTCTACTTCGACGTGAAGTCCTACCCCGGCTACCTCTCGCTGTCCCGCCAGGAGCTCGACAACATCCGCCAGCCGGAGTCCACCGGCGAGACCGGCAAACGAGACCCGCGCGACTTCGCCATGTGGAAGTCCGTCAAGCCCGGCGAGCCCTCCTGGGAGACCCCGTGGGGCCGCGGCCGCCCCGGCTGGCACCTGGAGTGCTCCGCGATGGCGCACAAGTACCTCGGCGAGGCCTTCGACATCCACGGCGGCGGCCTGGACCTGATCTTCCCGCACCACGAGAACGAGATCGCCCAGGCCAAGGCCTTCGGTGACGAGTTCGCGAACTACTGGGTCCACAACGCCTGGGTCACCATGTCCGGCGAGAAGATGTCCAAGTCCCTCGGGAACTCGGTCCTCGTCTCCGAGATGGTCAAGCAGTGGCGCCCGATCGTCCTGCGCTACTACCTCGGCACCCCGCACTACCGGTCGATGATCGAGTACAGCGAGGAGGCGCTGCGCGAGGCCGAGTCCGCCTTCGCCCGCATCGAGGGCTTCTACCAGCGCGTCATCGAGAAGGCCGGCAAGCCCGTCGAGCCCGCCGCCGAGGTCCCGCCCGCCTTCGCCGAGGCCATGGACGACGACCTCGGGGTCCCGCAGGCGCTCGCGATCGTCCACACGACCGTCCGTCAGGGCAACAGCGCCCTGGCCGCCGACGACAAGGACGCGGCGATCGCGCGCCTGTCCGAGGTGCGCGCCATGCTGGGCGTCCTCGGCCTGGACCCGCTCGACCCGCACTGGGCGGGCGAGTCCGAACGCGGCGAGGACCTCCACGGCGCCGTCGACACCCTGGTGCGCCTCGTCCTGGAGCAGCGCGAGTCCGCCCGGGCCCGCAAGGACTGGGCGACCGCCGATGCCATCCGCGACCAGCTCCAGCAGTCGGGTCTGGTCATCGAGGACAGTCCGGCGGGCCCGCGCTGGACGCTCGGCCCCCGCTGAGCCCGGGCAGCCCAGGCAGCTGAGCTTGGTGTGCTGCCCGGCGCTCCGGGCGGCACACTCTTCATACGTACATACCGCAGCATCAACGAAAACAGGTAGAAGTCATGGCCGGGAACAGCCAGCGCAGGAACCGCCGCACGTCCAACAAGAAGGGCGCCACGGTCGGCAGCGGTGGCCAGCGGCGCAAGGGCCTGGAAGGCAAGGGCCCCACGCCCAAGGCCGAGGAACGCAAGGGCCACAAGGCGTTCCGGGTCTCCAACGCCATGGCCAGGCAGGCCGCCAAGCGCCGCCCCGCCCCGCGCCGCGGCGGCCCCAAGGGCACCAGCGAGATGGTCGTCGGCCGCAACCCGGTCTTCGAGGCGCTGCGCGACGGCGTGCCCGCCACCACCCTGTACGTCCAGCAGTTCATCGACAACGACGAGCGCGTGCGCGAGGCCCTCCAGCTCGCCGGCGAGCGCGGCAACATCAACCTGATGGAAGCCCCGCGCCCCGAGCTCGACCGCATGACCAACGGGCTCAACCACCAGGGCCTGGTCCTCCAGGTCCCGCCGTACGAGTACGCGCACCCCGAGGACCTCACCGCCGCGGCGTACGACAACGGCGAGGACCCGCTGATCGTCGCCCTCGACGGGGTCACCGACCCGCGCAACCTCGGTGCGATCGTCCGCTCCGTCTCCGCCTTCGGCGGCCACGGCGTGGTCATCCCCGAGCGCCGCGCCGCCGGCATGACCGCCGGCGCCTGGAAGACCTCGGCCGGCACCGCCGCCCGTACCCCGGTCTCCCGCGTCACCAACCTGACCCGGGCCCTGCAGGAGTACAAGAAGGCCGGCATCGCGATCGTCGGCCTCGCGGCCGAGGGCCAGCACACGGTCAACGACCTGGAGGCGCTCGCCGGCCCCGTCGTCATCGTGGTCGGCTCCGAGGGCAAGGGCCTCGGCCGTCTCGTCGGCGAGAACTGCGACTACCTCGTCCGCATCCCGATGCCGGGCGGCGCCGAGTCGCTCAACGCCGGTGTCGCGGCCGGCGTCGTGCTCTACGAGGCCGCCCGCCGCCGCGCGGACCGCGGCCGCGTCTGATCCGGTCCCTTCGGCCGGTCCGCCCGGTTAGCCCGGCCCCCGGTCCGCCCGGTCCCCCCGGTCCGCTTGATCCACTTGGCTCACGGAAAGTGACACGTGAGGCTGCCACCCCGCCCCTTTCGGGCGGGGTGGCTTGATCTTGACGGGTCTCGGACAGATCCCTGCTGTCAAGGCAGTGTCCTAAACACTGATCACTCGGTTAGATGAGTGTGGACACCAGAACGTCAGGGTTCGACGACCAGCCCGCGCTGAGCATGGTCAAGGTGCCGTGCGACCCCGCACAGGTCATCGTCAACCACGCCAGCTTCCGCGTGCGGCTCGCACCGAGCCCGAGCGCGCGTTCCAAGCCCGCGAACGCCCCCGGCCGCGCCCCCGTCCTCGGCGGCGCCGTGGCCGCCGCGGCCGGAGCCACCCGCCGCAGAGCGCCCGTCGTCTGGAGCGGCAAGGCCGCACCCGGGGACGGCGCGGCCATGGGCGGACTCCTCCAGGCCGTACGCCAGGCCGGCCGCGGCAACGACGAGTACGACGGCGGCGCCACCCAGGTCATCCCGCGCATCGACCTGGCGCACGACCTCGCCGACGACACCCTCGCCACGCCCACCGTCATCGGCCAGCGCACCTACGGCGCCCCGGACGAGACCCGTCCGCTGGCCGCCGTACGGGACCTGCCCGCCGGGCCGGGGTACGGCGGCGGGAGCCCCGACTCCGGTCCCGGCGCCGACACCCGGCGCACCGGAGCCGACACCCGCGGACAGGCCTCCTACTACCCCGGCCGCCGGATGAACCTCGGCGTCGTGCTGCTCCCGCTGCGCGTCTTCCTCGGCTTCATCTCCATCTACGCCGGCATGGGCAAGCTGTGCGACCCCGTCTACTTCGACGGCGGCGAACGCGGCTCCATGGTCACGTGGCTGCACACCCTCCACCCGTGGGCCCTGGCGGAACCCCTGCGCGACTTCGCCCTCGCCCACCCCGTGGGCGCCGGCCTCAGCGTGGCCTTCCTCCAGGTCATCGTCGGCGTCCTGACCGTCTTCGGCCTCTGGCAGCGGTTCGCGGCCTGCTTCGGGGCACTGCTCTCCGCCGCCCTCCTGATGACGGTGAGCTGGAAGACCGTCCCCGCCTACGACGCCCCCGACATCATCTACCTCGCCGCCTGGAGCCCGCTGATCATCGCCGGTGCCCCCGTCTACTCCCTCGACGGACGGCTCGCGGGCGAGGCCTGGCGCACCCTCGGACCGCGCTCCGAGATCTGGCGGCTGCGCCGGCGCGTCCTGCGCCGCGGAGCCATCATGGCCAGCGTCATCTGCGGGCTCACCCTGCTCGTCGGCTCCCTCCTCGGCGGCGCCGTCCGCTCCACCACCGTCGTCACCGTCCCCGGTCCCGGCCAGCCCCCGAGCAACTACCTGCCCGGGCGCCCGCTCCCGCAGGAACCGGCCAAGCAGCAGCAGCCCGCCCAGCCGCCGGCCAAGACCGCACAGCCCTCGGCCAGCGCCTCCGAGCCGGCCGCGAAGTCCGGCAAGGGCGCGTCCGGCGGCCCCGCCCGGGAGACCGCCGGCACCGGATCCGAATCGCCCACCGCCACCAAGGGCACCACCGCCAGGCAGACGCCCCGCAGCACCCCGCGCCAGTCCGCCCCGCAGAAGCCGCCGACCTCCTCCGGGAGCACCACCGGGGGCAGCACCACGCCGACCAGGCAGCCCGGCCTGGTCGGAGGACTCCTCGGCTGAACCCGGCCGACGGCACCGACAGCACAGGGGCCCGGCACGCACGGCGTGCCGGGCCCCTCCGCGCGGTCCGGGGCCGAAAGGGCTCAGGAGGCCGTCTGCGCCGCCAACTCCCGTGCCGCCTCGGTCAGATCCTTCGCCGTGTCGATCGCCCGCCAGTAGGCCCCCTGGGGCAGCGGGAAGCCCGCCAGCCTCCTCTCCCGGGCCAGCCGCGGGAATGTGGTCCGCTCGTGGTCCCCCAAGTCCGGCAGCATCGCGGCGAATTCGGGCCCGAAAACGTACACGCCCGCGTTGACCGGATACGGGGACGGCGGAGCCTCGATGAAGTCCAGCACCTGCCCGAACTCGTTCGTCTCCACCACCCCCCACGGAATCCGCGGACGGGCCAGCGCCAGCGTCGCCACCGCACCCCGCTCCGCGTGGAACGCGGCCATCTCCCGCAGCGAGAACCGCGTCCAGATGTCACCGTTCGTCGCGTACCAGGACCGGTCGGGGTGCGGGAGGCGGCGCGCCGCGTACTTCAGACCGCCGCCCCGCCCCAGCGGCTCCTCCTCCACGACCGTCGTCACCCGCAGCGGCAACTGCGCCTGCGCGAGCCAGTCCTGGAGCACACCGGCCAGGTGTCCGCACGAGACCACGGCGTCCGTCACCCCCTCCGACGCCAGCCAGGCCAGCTGGTGCCCGATGATCGGGACCCCCGTGCCGGGGATCTCCACCATCGGCTTCGGGCGGTCGTCCGTATACGGACGCAGCCGCGAACCCTGGCCGCCGGCCAGGACGACGGCCTGGGCGGGGGCGGCGGGGAACGCGGCTGCGGAGGGGTCGGATCGGGGAGTGTCGGTCATGCGGGCCAGGGTAGGGACGCGGTGCGTCTCAGCCCATGGAGGCGACGCCGGACGCGTAGGAGGTGTCGCACACCGGGCGGGCGAAGGACTGCGCCTTGGTCGGACCGTAGGCGCCGACCGCGGCCCGGCCCAGCGCCCGGGCGATCCCCACGCAGTGCTCCGCCAGCGACGGGCGCTTGTCCACCTCCTGCTGGAGGTGGGTGAGCACGTCGCCCGGCTCCTTGCCCTGCTGGATCTCTCCGACGAGCGTGTCGCGCAGCACCTCGTGCGGCGCGGGGCGCGGCTTGGCGGGGACGGAAACGTCCTCGGCGGAGGCGGTCAGGACCTGGGAGGAGGACGTGTCCGCCCAGGGGACCATGGTGACCGCGAGGGTCCCGGACAGGACCAGGACGACGGGCAGGACCAGGGCGAGGGAACGGCCGATACGGCGGGCAGTGTGGGTCACGAGGGCGAGAGTAGCGCTCGGTGAAGATTTGGAGACATTTAGTCACCCGGTCGAGGGATGGTTCGACGTGGTTTTTCGAATCGGTGGTTGACGGGCGGGGCTGAATGGGCGGGTCTGCCGGGGTTCCTGCGCGGGGCGCCGGGGTTCCTGCGCGGGTCCGCGGGCACGGAGAGGAGGTCCGCGGGCACGCGGAAGGGGCGCCCCCGACGGGGACGCCCCTTCCAACAGCCTGCCGCCGCCGACTAGTCGGAGAGCCGCTCACCCGAAGAGGTCGAGAACACGTGGATCTCGCCGGCCCGCGGCACCACGTGCAGGCTCGAACCCTTCTCGGGCACCTGGCGGCCGTTCACGCGGACGACGAGGTCCTGTCCGCCGGCGGCCTTGTCGGTGGAGCCGTAGACGTACCCGTCCGCGCCGAGCTCCTCGACCACGTTCACGACGATCGTCAGACCGCCGCTCTCCGCGATGTCGAAGTGCTCCGGGCGCACGCCCACCGTGACGGTGCGGTCACCCGCGTCGGCCGCGGCCGACAGCGCCTCGCGCGACACCGGGACGACGCTGTCGCCGAACTTCACACCGCCGTCGGTGATCGGGACCTCGACCAGGTTCATGGCGGGGGAGCCGATGAAGCCGGCGACGAACAGGTTCGCCGGGCGGTCGTACATGTTGCGCGGGGTGTCGACCTGCTGGAGCAGCCCGTCCTTCAGGACGGCCACGCGGTCGCCCATGGTCATGGCCTCGACCTGGTCGTGGGTGACGTAGACGGTCGTGATGCCGAGGTCCCGCTGGAGCGCCGCGATCTGCGTACGGGTGGACACGCGGAGCTTGGCGTCGAGGTTCGACAGCGGCTCGTCCATGAGGAACACCTGCGGCTTGCGCACGATGGCCCGGCCCATGGCAACGCGCTGGCGCTGGCCGCCGGAGAGCGCCTTCGGCTTGCGGTCGAGGTACTGGGTCAGGTCCAGCATCTTCGCCGCGTCCTCCACCTTCCGGCGGATGGTGGCCTTGTCCTCGCCGGCGATCTTGAGCGCGAAGCCCATGTTGTCGGCGACGGACATGTGCGGGTAGAGCGCGTAGTTCTGGAACACCATCGCGATGTCCCGGTCCTTGGGCGGCAGGTGCGTGACGTCGCGGTCACCGATGCGGATGGCACCGCCGTTGACGTCCTCGAGGCCGGCGAGCATGCGCAGCGAGGTGGACTTGCCGCAGCCGGAGGGCCCGACGAGGACGAGGAACTCGCCGTCCTCGATCTCCAGGTCCAGCTGGTCGACGGCGGGCTTGTCGCCGCCGGGGTACAGACGGGTCGCCTTGTCGAACGTGACAGAAGCCATGGGTGATGAATCCCTTCTACCGGCAGGAACGTGCCGGACGATCCGAGTGGAAGGTCTAGTCCAGTAAGCGGACTCCGCTCGACGCTACCCGCCGAAGCCGCCTCCTGTCAGCACCCGGCGGGCAACGATTCACCACGTGATGGCTTCGGGAATCGCCTGCTGTGTAGAGTGAAGCCGCTCCGTGCGCGCCGACTCCGGCACGTGGAGCGCGCGCCTCCTTAGCTCAGTCCGGCCAGAGCAACGCACTTGTAATGCGTAGGTCGTCGGTTCGAATCCGACAGGGGGCTCCGCGGAAGGCCCGGCCCGGATGTTCTGCGAGCCGGGCCTTCTTCCGTATCGGCAGGGCCTCGCGGCACACGTCAGTGGCGGCCCGAGATGCGGTCGGCCAGGCGCGCCAGCGGGGTCGTCGTCGGGGTGTGGCTGAGCGCCTCGTGGCGGTCCGCCCGGCGGTAGGCGGCGTAGAGGGCCTGGACGCCGAGCCAGCGGAAGGGTTCCGGCTCCCAGCGGCGCACGCGGTGGTTGACCCAGGGCAGCGCGGTCAGTTCCGTGGTGTCGCCGAGGACCAGGTCGCGCAGGGTGCGGCCCGCGAGGTTGGCGGTGGCGACACCGGAGCCGACGTAGCCGCCCGCCCAGCCCAGGCCGGTGGCGGCGTCCAGGGCGACGGTCGCGCACCAGTCGCGCGGGACGCCGAGGACTCCCGACCAGGCGTGTGCGATCTCCGTACCGGTGAGCACCGGGAAGAAGGAGAAGAGCAGGTCGCGCAGGGAGTCGATGGTCGCCGGCCGGGTGCGCCCGTCGTTGTCCGTGCGGGATCCGAACCGGTACGGGACCCCGCGGCCGCCGATCGCGATGCGGCCGTCCGCGGTGCGCTGGGCGTACATGTAGGCGTGGGCCATGTCCCCCAGGAGGGTGGCGTCCGACCAGGACAGCTGCCGCCACGTCGACTCCGGGATCGGGGCCGTCACGATCATCGAGGAGTTCATCGGGAGCCAGGCGCGCTTGTGGCCCTTGAGGGCGGCGGTGAAGCCCTCCGTGCAGCGCAGGACGTACGGGGCGCGGACGGTGCCGTAGGGGGTGACGGCCCGGCGCGGGGCGATCTCGGTGACGGGGGTGGACTCGTGGATCACCACGCCGAGCCGTTCGCAGGCCGCGGCCAGGCCCCTGGTCAGCTTCAGGGGGTGGATACGGGCGCCGTGCGGGCTCCAGCTCGAGCCGACGGCGTCGGCGATGTCGATGCGGGCCCGGGTGGCGGAGGCGTCGTGGAGCTCGCGGTCGCTCTCCCCGAAGGCGAGTTCGGCGGCGTGGAAGGTCTTCAGGCGGGTGAGCTGGGCGGGGGTGCGGGCCACTTCGAGGACTCCGCCGCGGTGGATGTCGGCGTCGATCCCCTCCTTGGCCGCCACGTCGATGACCTCGGTGACCGTGTCGTTCATGGCCTGTTGGAGGCGCTGGGCGGCCTGGTGGCCGTGGAGGGCGGCGTAGCGGTCGCGGCCGGCGATGCCGTTGTAGAGCCAGCCGCCGTTGCGGCCGGAGGCCCCGTAGCCGCAGAACTTCTGCTCCAGGACGGTGACGCGGAGGTCGGGGGCGGCGGACTTCAGGTAGTAGGCGGTCCACAGGCCGGTGTAGCCGCCCCCCACGATGACGACGTCGGCCGTGGCGTCGGCGGTCAGGGGGGCGCGCGGAGGGGCGGTGGGGGCGGTGCGGTCGGTTGCGTACCAGAAGGAAATGCCGCCGTTGATCGTCATGGGGGAGTTGGTACACCTCGTTCCGGTGGCGCGTCCAGGGACTGGTTGTCGTGCTTCGGGGCGGGATTCCAGGCCTGATGGTCGCTGTGGGAGGGGGCGCGGAGGCCGTAGGGTCCGGCCGTGGTGGAGATCTCGGAAGTACCGGACGGCCTCGTCCAGGCGCAGATCAGATGGAACGGCGACGCGGGACGGGAGTTCATCGCCGGCCTGCCGGCGCGGGCGGCGCGGTTCCTGGAGCGGTGGGAGCTGCGGCGCACGGGGCCGGTGATGCACGGGGTGACGGCCCTGGTGCTGCCGGTGGTGCGGGCCGACGGGAGTCCGGCGGCGCTGAAGCTGCAGCGGGTGGACGAGGAGAGCGCCGGGGAGCCGGCCGCGCTGCGCGCGTGGGCCGGTGGGGGCGCCGTACGGCTGTTGGAGCACGACGAGGAGACCGGCTCGCTGCTGCTGGAACGGCTCGACGAGGGGCGCCACCTGTCGGCCCTGGCGGAGCGCGATTCCCGCCGTGCGGTCCAGGTGGTCGGGGAGCTGCTGGCGCGGCTGACGGCCGTCCCGGCGCCGGAAGGCCTGCGCGGGCTCGGCGCGGTGGCCGCCGGGATGCTGGACGGGGTACCGGAGGCGCTCGGGCGGTTGTCGGACGGGCGCGAGCGCGGGCTGCTCGAGAGCTGCGCGGCGGCGCTGGCCGAGGTCGCGGGGGAGCCGGGGGACCGGCTGCTGCACTGGGACCTGCACTACGACAACGTGCTGGCGGCAGGCCGGGAGCCGTGGCTGGCGATCGACCCGAAGCCGCTGGCCGGCGATCCGGGGTTCGAGCTGCTGCCGGCGATCGTGAACAACTTCCGCGCCGAGGAGGTGCGGTGGCGCTTCGACCTGCTGACGGAGGTGACGGGACTGGACCGGGACCAGGCCCGGGCGTGGACCCTGGGCCGGGTGCTGCAGAACTGCCTGTGGGACGTCGAGGACGGAGAGGACCGGCTCGACGCGGAACAGATGGCGGTGGCGGAGGAACTGCTGGGCCGCCGCAGGCCCTTGCACCGGGGCACGTCCTGACCTGACCGGGGGCGGGGGAGCTGGTCACGGGCGGCCGCCCGCTCCTTCGCCCGGTGGGCGGCCGCATGCGCCGATGCCTTCCGGTGGGACGCCCGCTTAGGGTGCGGGACATGATCCGCCATGCCGAAGTCACCGATGTCCCCGTCATCCGGGCCATGATCCGCGAGCTCGCCGAGTACGAGAAGGTGCCGCACGAGGCGCGCGCGACCGAGGAGCAGCTGCGGGAGGCACTGTTCGGGGAGCGGCCGGCGGCCTTCGCGCACATCGCCGAATCCGCGCAGGGCGAGGTCGTCGGCTTCGCCTTGTGGTTCCTCAACTTCTCCACGTGGCGCGGGGTGCACGGCATCTACCTGGAGGACCTGTACGTCCGCCCCGGCGCCCGCGGCGGCGGCCACGGCAAGGCGCTGCTGCGGGAGCTGGCCCGGATCTGCGTGGAGCGCGGCTACGGACGGCTGGAGTGGTCCGTCCTGGACTGGAACACGCCGTCGATCGAGTTCTACGAGGCCCTGGGCGCGCGGGCGCAGGACGAGTGGTCGGTGTACCGGCTGACGGACGGGCCGCTGGCCGAGCTGGGGCGGCCAGACACCCCCTAGGGCTGTGGCGGGCGTCAGGGCTCCAGGACGACCTTGCCGGTCGTGGCGCGGGATTCCAGGGCGCGGTGGGCGGCCGCCGCCTCCGCGAGGGGGAAGCGGTGCAGGGCCGGGCGCAGGCGGCCGGTGGCGGCTTCCGTCAGGGCGCGGGTCTCCAGGACGCGCAGGGGGTCGGGGGCGCCCACGGCCTCGAGCATGGCGGGGCCGAGGACGCCCAGGGTGGTGATGGAGCGGGCGGTGAGGTCGGCGCGTTCGGCGTCGGTGAGTGTGAGGGGGCCCGCCGACCAGCCGAAGACGAGGTGGCGGGCTCCGGGGGCGAGCAGGCCGAGGGCGGTGCGGGCGGTGTCGCCGCCGACGGAGTCGAACAGGACGGTGGCGCCGCCGGGATACCGGTCGCGTACGGCGTCGGCCCAGCCCGCAGCCGTGTAGTCGAGCGCGAGGTGGGCGCCGTTGGCAGCGGCGAGGGCGGTCTTGGCGGGGCCGCCGGCGAGGGCGATGACGGTGGCGCCGGCGTTCCGGGCGTACTGGACGAGCAGGGTGCCGATGCCGCCCGCCGCGGCGGGGACCAGGGCGGTGGAGCCGGGGCCGAGGTCGGCGAACTGGAGGATGCCGAGCGTGGTGCGGCCGGTGCCGATCATGGCCACGGCCGGGGCGGGTGCGAGCCCGTCGGGGAGGGTGTGCAGGCGGTCGGCGTCGGCGACGGCGTACTCGGCGTAGCCGCCGGGCGCGAAGCCGAGGTGGACCACGACGCGGCGGCCCAGCCAGGCGGGGTCGGTTCCGGGGCCCAGGGCGTCGACGGTGCCGGCGACCTCGCGGCCGGGGATCGTCGGCAGATGCGGGAGGGCGGGGGCGGGGCCCTGCAGGCCTTGGCGCAGTGCGGTGTCGAGGAGGTGCACCCCGGCGGCGGCGACGGCGATGCGGACCTGGCCGGGCGCCGGTACCGGCGCCGGGACGGATTCGTACGCGAGGTTCTCGGCGGGGCCGAAGGCGTGCAGGCGGACGGCGTTCATTCGCGCGCTCGAGTGTGGGGACATGGGGCAAGCCTCGGACCTCGAGCGCGGTTGAGGTCAAGGGATTGTCAGTGGGGTGGGCCACGATGGAGCGGTGGCGATGGCGCGCAAGGGGCAGCAGGAGACGGTGAGGGCGGCGCGGCGGCCGCAGGTGCGGCTGCCGCAGCCGGTGCGGTGGGAGGGGGGCGAGCTGGAACCGGACGGGGACTACGACGGGCTGGAGTTCGCGGACCTGGACCTGACGGGCCATGAGGGGGCCGGGGCCCGGTTCATGGACTGCGCGCTGCGGCGGTGCGCCCTGGACGAGGCGGGGCTGGCGAAGGCGCGGATCCTGGACTCGGTGCTGGAGTCGGTCCGCGGGGTGGGGACCGACCTGTCCGAGGCGACGCTGCGGGACGTGGAGCTGCTCGACGCCCGGCTGGGCGGGGTGCGGATGCACGGGGCCGTGCTGGAGCGGGTGCTGGTGCGCGGGGGCAAGATCGACTACTTGAACCTGCGCGGGGCCCGGCTGCGGGACGTGGTCTTCGAGGGGTGCGTCCTGGTGGAGCCGGACTTCGCGGGGGCGGTGCTGGAGCGGGTGGAGTTGCGGGACTGCGTGGTCCGCGCGGCGGACTTCTCGGGGACGCGGATGACGGACGTCGACCTGCGGGCCGCCGCCGAGCTGGGGATCGCGCGGGGGGTGGACGCGCTGGCCGGGGCGGTGATCAGCCCGGCCCAGCTGTTCGACCTGGCCCCGGTGCTGGCGGCGCAGCTGGGGCTGCGGGTGCTGCCGTAGCGGCAGGACCGCCCCCGGCTCGAAGCCCGGGGCTCCCGGCCCCGGCACCCGCGCTGACACGTCGGCGGGGCCGGAGCTTCGCGCGCGGCTACGCGGGGACGCGGGGGAAGCGGGACTGGAGCATCCAGACGGCCGGGTTGTCGGCGAGGCCCTCGTGCATGTCGACGAGGTCCGCGATGAGGTCGTGCAGGAAGTCGCGGGCCTCGCGGCGCAGCAGGCGGTGGCTGAAGGTCAGCGGGTCCTCGTCGCCCGGCATCCAGTCGGCCTCGATGTCGACCCAGCCGAAGCGGCGCTCGAAGAGCATCCGGTCGGTGGACTCGGTGAAGTCGATCTCGGCGTACTGCCGGTTGGCGGAGCGGTTGCCGCGCGGATCCCGGTCGAGCTGCTCGACGATGTCGCACAGGGCCCAGGCGAAGTCCAGTACCGGAACCCATCCCCAGGCTGTGGACACTTCCCGGTCCTTGTCGGTGTCCGCGAGGTAGACGTCCCCGCAGAACAGGTCGTGGCGCAGCGTGTGGACGTCCGCCGAGCGGTAGTCGGTCTGCGGGGGGTCCGGGAAGCGCCGGGAGAGGGAGTAGCCGATGTCGAGCACGTACCCGATGGTGTCACGGGTCCGGGCGGGCCCCCACCCCGGACGGGGCGGGGGCGGGGCGTGCGGCGGCGCGCGGGGCCGAGGTGCGCGGCGGCGGCCGGCGCGGGCGCGTCAGGACGGCAGGAGGCGCTGCTCCTCGGCGACCGAGACGGCGCGGGTGCGTCAGGACGGCAGGAGGCGCTGTTCCTTGGCGACCGAGACGGCGCCGGCGCGGGTGTCGACGCCGAGCTTGTCGTAGATGCGGCCCAGATGGGTCTTGACGGTGGCCTCGCTGATGAACAGCGCGCGGGCGATGTCGCGGTTGCCGAGCCCGCGGGCCAGCTGGCCCAGGATGTCCAGCTCGCGGTCGGTCAGCGTGGGGCGGGTGCCCCGCATGTGGGCCATGACGCGGCTGGCCACCGGCGGGGACAGGGTGGTGCGGCCCTGCGCCGCGGAGTGGATCGCGGCGAACAGCTCCTCGGGGCGTTCCGCCTTGAGGAGGTAGCCGGTCGCGCCCGCGCCGATGGCCCGGGTGATGTCCGCGTCGGTGTCGTACGTGGTGAGCACGAGGACGTGCGGCGGCTCGGCGAGGGCGGTGATGCGGCGGGTGGCCTCGACGCCGTCGATGCCCTCGCCCAGCTGGAGGTCCATCAGCACCACGTCGGGACGGAGTTTGGCGGCCAGGGCGACGGCCTCCTCGCCGCTGCCCGCTTCGCCCAGCACCTCGATGTCGGGTTCGCTGCCGAGCAGGGCCAGAAGTCCGGCGCGGACCACCACGTGGTCGTCGCAGAGCAGGATCGTCGTCATGGGGCCGGCTCCAGGGGGATGGCCGCGGAGAGGACGGTGCCCTCGCCCGGCGTGGATTCGATGGCGAGGGTGCCGCCGAGCTGGCGGACGCGGGCGCGCATGGCGGGCAGGCCGTGGCCGCGTTCGGCGGCGCCCGTGCGGGGCTCGGTGAAGCCGTGGCCGTCGTCGGCGATGTCCAGGACGACCTGGTCGCCGAGGAAGCTCAGGGTGAGTGCGGCCGTACGCGCACCGGAGTGCTCGCGGACGTTGGCCAGCGCCCCCTGGGCTATGCGCAGCAGCGCCGACTGGACGCGGTCGGGGAGCGGGGCCGGGGCGCCCTCGAGGTGGAAGCGGACCTCGATGTCCGGGCCGGCGTCCAGGGCGCGCAGGGCGTCGGCCAGGCCGGCGCCGTCGGCGAGCTCGGCCGGGGCCAGGTCGTGGACGAGGCGCCGGGCCTCGGCGAGGCCGCGCGCCGCGATGCCGGTGGCGGTGCGGACGTGCGCACGGGCGGTGCCCGGATCGGTGTCCCAGGTGCGGTCGGCGGCCTGGAGGAGCATCTGCTGGCTGGACAGGTTCTGCGCGAGGGTGTCGTGGATCTCCATGGACAGCCGCTGGCGCTCGGCGAGGGTGCCCTCGCGGCGCTCGGTGGCGGCCAGCTCCCGGCGGGTACGGATCAGGTCGTCGATCAGCGTGCGCTGGGCCTGGGCCTGGCGTTCCATGTGGACGAAGACCGCGGTGGCGAGGGCGGCCACGGCGGGCGGGGCGAGCAGCAGGTTGGGGTCGAAGGACCCGGCCAGCTGCAGCTGGGCGGTGACGACGAAGACGGTGAGGAGGGCGACGAGCACGATCGCGGGGCGCGGGGGGAGGGTGCGCAGGGCGGTGAAGAAGAGCGGTACGGCGCACCAGGCGAAGCTCGGCGCGAGGACGACGAGGACCACCCAGGTGGTCACGACCAGGCCCAGCCAGAGCAGCCGGGCGGGCGGTTGCGCGGCGTGGCCCGTCCCGGGTGGCGGCGGGGCTCCTCCCAGGGCCGGGCCCAGGACGTACAGCAGGGCCAGGGTGACGCTGAGGGCGATGACCCAGGGCGTGCGGGGTTCGCCGGGGTGGCGCAGGAGGAAGCGGGCCACGGAGGCGCCGAGCAGGAGGAAGAACGCGGTGTGGGCGACCGTGGCCAGGGTGCGGGTGTCGCGGTTCCGCGGGGGGTGGCTCACGGGGGCTCCTGGATCGGGGGCGTGGGTCCATTGTCGGTTGCCTGCCCGTTGCCTGCGGCGCGGGGCGGGTGGTGCGGGCGGGTGCGGCACCGTTGCCGGGGCTCCGCCCCGGGGTCCCGGGCCTCACACGCCAGGCGGGGCCGGGTGGGGCTCGGCCCGTGCCCTGGTGGGGCGGGTGCGGCACCGTTGCCGGGGCTCCGCCCCGGGGTCCCGGGCCTCACACGCCAGGCGGGGCCGGGTGGGGCTCGGCCCGTGCCCTGGCGGGGCGGGTGCGGCGTCGTTGCCGGGGCTCCGCCCCGGGGTCCCGGGCCTCGCACGCCGGCAGGGCTGGACGGGGCTGCGGGCCCTGGCGGGGCTTGACCAGCCAATACCCCCGCCGAGCAGTACCGCATCGGCCGATCGGATGACCCCCTCGTCCACCGGTGCGGTGGGCCGGGCAGAGCCGGTACGGGGACGGGGTGGCGGGGGATCCGGGCCCAGGCTTGGAGCAGGGAAGGAGCCGGGCCGACCGGCTCGCCGACCGACCCGATGCCGTCACCGTGTCGCCGTTCTCAGGAGCAGAGATGAACACCCGCACCCGCGTTCTCACCGGTACCGCCCTCGCCGTCGCCCTGGGCGCCGGGACCTTCGGTGCCGTCAGCGCCAGCGCCAGCCCCGCCGCCCAGTCGGCCCCGGCCGCCGCCGTCGCGAAGAAGGACGAGGTGAGCGACAAGAACTTCACCACCACGACCCACCTCACCATCGACGCCGCCACCCGCGCCGCCCAGGCCGCCCTGGAGGCCGCCAAGGCCGAGAACCAGAAGGTGACGGTCGCGGTCGTGGACCGCAACGGCAACACCATCGTCACCCTGCGCGGCGACGGCGCGGGCCCGCAGTCCTACGAGTCGGCGCAGCGCAAGGCGTTCACCGCCGTCTCCTGGAACGCCCCGACCTCGGTGCTCGCGGGCCGCCTCGCCCAGGCCCCGAACCTGAAGGACATCCCCGGCACCCTGTTCCTCGGCGGCGGCACGCCGGTCCAGGCGAACGGTGCCCCCGTCGCGGGCATCGGCGTGGCCGGCGCCCCCAGCGGCGACCTGGACGAGAAGTACGCCAAGGCCGGAGTCGACGCGCTCGCCAAGTAGGCCGAACGGTCCGCGCGGGCCGTACCGGCGGCCCGCCTAGGATCGAACGCGTGGAACTCCGCGCGCTCTCCCGCCTGGCCGCCCCTGCCGTTGCCGCCCTGCTCGCCTTCACCACGGCGTGTACGGGCGACACCGTGCAGGGGCGGCCGGGCGCGTCGGGGCTGCGCGACCCGTACTTCCCCAAGGCGGGCAACGGCGGCTACCAGGTCGATCACTACGCGCTGGACCTCGACTACGACCCCGCCGACGGGCGGCTGCACGGCACGGCGGTGATCACCGCCCGCGCCGAGCAGGGGCTCAGCTCCTTCAACCTCGACCTCAGCGGCCTCAAGGTCGAGGGCGTCAGCGTCCAGGGCGCAGCAGCCCGGTACAACCGGACCGGCAACGAGCTGACCGTGCGCCCCGCCGAGGACCTGGAGGCGGGCGAGGTCTTCCGTACGGAGATCGACTATTCCGGCCGGCCGAAGGCCCTCACGGACGCCGACGGCGCCAAGGAGGGCTGGATCACCACCGCGGACGGCGCCGTGGGCGTCGGCGAGCCGGTGGGGTCGATGACCTGGTTCCCGGGCAACCACCACCCCAGCGACAAGGCCGCGTACGACATCACGATCACCGTGCCCAAGGGCTACGAGGCCGTGTCGAACGGCGAGTTGCGCGCGCGGACCCCGCGGGCCGACGGGAGCACCGCGTTCGCGTGGCACAGTCCGGAGCCGATGGCGAGCTATCTGGCGACCGCCGTCGTCGGCAGGTACGCGGTGGCGACCGGCCGGACCCCCTCCGGCGTGGCCCTCTACACCGCGGTGGCGCCCGCGCAGGCGGCGGCCAGCGCGGGGGACCTCGCGCGGCTGCCGGACATGGTGGAGTGGGGCGCCGGACGGTTCGGCCCCTACCCCTTCACCACGGCGGGCGCCGTCGTGCTGCCCGCCGGAACCCTCCAGTACGCCCTGGAGACGCAGACCAAACCGGTCTTCCCCGGCGCGCCCGGCAGTGCCGAGCTGGTGCTGCACGAGCTCGCCCACCAGTGGTTCGGCAACTCGGTGTCGCCGAAGTCCTGGAAGGACATGTGGCTCAACGAGGGCTTCGCGACGTACGCGGAGTGGCTGTGGGCCGAAGACCACGGGGGGACCACGGCGCAGCAGAGGTTCGACGCGTTCCTGGCCGGCGACACCGACGTCGACGAGGCCGCCGACTCCGACTGGGACGCCTTCCCGCCCGCCGACCCGCCCGGCTCCGAGCACATCTCCGGGAATCCGGTGTACTACCGCGGAGCGATGGTGCTGCACCGGATCCGGCAGGAGGTCGGGGACGAGAAGTTCTTCGCCCTGGTGCGCGGCTGGGCCGCCAAGTACCGGCACGGGAACGCGAGTACGGCCGACTTCACCGCCTACGCGCAGGAGCAGACCGGGCACGACCTGAAGAAGGTCTGGGACGTGTGGCTGTACGGGAAGGCCCGCCCCCGCTAAGACAGTTCGGGCCCCAGGGGCTTGCGCAGCACCGTGCACTCGCGGCCCAGCTCGCGGTCCCGGGCGTGGCGCAGGACCTGGTAGCCCTGGGCCTGCCAGAACGCGAGGGCCCCGGGGTTGTTGGCCAGTACGGCCAGGCGCAGACCCGTCCGGCCCGCGGTGCGCCAGCGCTCCTCGACGAGGGCGGTCACGGCGCGGCCGTACCCCTCGCGGTGGGCGGTGGCGTCGATGAGCAGCAGGCCGATCCACGGGTCCGGGTCCCCGGCGGCCGGGTCGGGGTGGTGGGCCAGGGTGGTGGCGATGCCGACGAGCCGGCCGGCGGAGCGGGCGAGGAGGACCTCGGCGCCGTCCTGGGCGAGTTCGTCGGCGAGGGAGGCCGCGACCTGTTCCACCGTGATGCGGTCCGGGTCGGGGAAGTCGCCGCTGAGTTCGAAGAACGCGTGGTTCGTCGAGTACAGGGCGGCGATCTCGGTGAGGACCGGACCGGGCAGGGCGCCGTCCACGGGGACGAGCGGTTGAAGGATCACCTGTCGAACGGTAGCGAAGCCCCCTCCCCGGACGGCCGGGAGGGGGCTTCACCGCAAATCCGCCGGTCTCGGACCGGCGGTCGTCGACCGCCGGTCCCAGGCCTTCGGGCTCGGGCCCGTCTGCGTCAGACGTTGACGCCGAAGTCCTGCGCGATGCCGGTGAGGCCGGAGGCGTAGCCCTGGCCGACCGCGCGGAACTTCCACTCGGCGCCGTTGCGGTACAGCTCGCCGAAGACCATGGCGGTCTCGGTCGCCGCGTCCTCGGAGAGGTCGTAGCGGGCGATCTCGGCGCCGCCGGCCTGGTTCACGACGCGGATGTACGCGTTGCGGACCTGGCCGAAGTTCTGGCTGCGGGCCTCGGCGTCGTAGATGGAGACCGGGAAGACGATCTTGTCGACATCGGCGGGGAGGCCGGCGAGGTTGACGTTGATGGCCTCGTCGTCGCCCGCGCCCTCGCCGGTGCGGTTGTCACCGGTGTGGACGATGGTCTGGTCCGGGGTGGACTTGTTGTTGAAGAAGACGAAGTGGCCGTCCGAGACGACCTTGCCCGTCTGGTTGACCGCGATGGCCGAGGCGTCGAGGTCGAAGTCGACACCGGTGGTCGTACGGACGTCCCAGCCGAGGCCGACCGTGACGGCAGCGAGGCCCGGGGCCTCCTTCGTGAGCGAGACGTTGCCGCCCTTGGACAGGCTGACAGCCATGGGAATGTCCCTTTCCTCATCCGACATGCACGTGCAGGCGGTCAAATTACCGCTCACCCCTCTAACGCCACGAGAGGGCGGTCGGGTTCCCGGGTGAATTCCGTGCGGCCGTTCAAGGTGCCGCGGTGCCGCCGATTAATGAGGGTGACGCGGCGCGGGCGGACACGGATCATAGGGGCATGCCTGGTCCCTATGTCATCCGCGGTTCGGTCGTGCTCCCCGAGGGCGAGCTCGCCTGGCGTTTCTCGCGGTCCTCGGGACCCGGCGGCCAGCACGTGAACACCTCGGACTCGCGCGTGGAGCTGCTGTTCGACGTGGCGGCGACCAAGGCGCTGCCCGAGGTGTGGAAGGCTCGGGCGCTGGAGCGGCTCGCCGCGCGGCTCGTGGACGGGGTGGTGACGGTACGCGCCTCCGAGCACCGCTCCCAGTTCCGCAACCGGGAGATGGCCCTGGTCCGGCTGGCGTCGCTGCTGGCCGAGGCGACGGCGCCGCCACCCAAGCCGCGCCAAGCCACGAAGATCCCTCGGGGGATCAACGAGCGGCGGCTGCGCGAGAAGAAGGCGCGGGCCGAGACCAAGCGCGGCCGCACCGGCCGCGACTGGTGACGCCTCACTGCCCCAGGTGGCGGTAGCGGCCGCGGAAGTACGTCAGCGGCTGCCCGTCGGGGGAGGGCAGGGCGGCGGTCAGGACGCGGCCGATCACCAGCGTGTGGTCGCCCGCCTCGACGCGGTTCTCCGTACGGCATTCGAGCGTGGCCAGGGCGCCGCTCAGCAGCGGGGCGCCGGAGACCTCGCCCCGGACGTGGGGGAGGTCGGCGAACAGCAGCCGGTCGCTGATCCGGCCCTTCATCGCGAACCGGCCGGCGACCTGGAGCTGGTGGTCGGCGAGGAGGGAGACCGCCCACAGCGGCTGCTCCGCCAGCAGGTCGTCCATCCGCGAGCCCTCGCGCAGGCTCACCAGCACCAGGGGCGGCTCGAGGGACACCGACATGAAGGCGGTCGCCGTCATGCCGACGTCCTCGCCGCGCGGGCCGTCCGCCGACAGGGGGCCTTCGTGCGCGGTGATCAGGCATACGCCTGCCGCCAGCCGGGACATGGCGGCCCGGAACTCTTCGTTGCTCACTCCCCCAGCATGGGGGGCGGCAGGGGGTGAGGTGCGTACCGGGGCGGGTACGGAGGGAGGCGCAGGGGTCGTCTTCAGCACCCTCCGAACGCTAATCTCGCCTCCCTGCGGGCACATCGGGCCCTGGTCCGAGTCGCGTCCCCGCCCCTTGCCCTAGGCCCCGGGCATATCGTTTGCTCTCGGAAACGGCAGGGAGCGCTCCCAGTCGCCGACCGCCCGCGGGACGCCCATTATTCAGCTCATGTGACTTGAGTCACACAGGGCAAGATTTGTTGACCCTGTGTACCTGCCGCACAGCTCACTGTGATTCAGTGGACGGGACACCGCAACGAAACGCCGATGACAAACCTGGAGTTGCTGTCGAGGTCTCGGGGAGAGCGAGCAATGGAGACCGAGTCGGAGCCGTACGTCCGTCTTGCGACCCTGCGGCAGCTGCACCGGGTGGTGGCCGAGCTCAATACGGCCCGGAGCCTGGCGGACACTCTGCAGACCGTCGTGGACGGCATCGTCGTGGGCCTCGGCTACGAACTCGCGTGTGTCAACCTCGTGCGCCCGGACGGTGATCTCGTCGTCGCCGCCTTCGCGGGCGACCCCTCGGCGGAGGCCCTCATCACCGGCCGCGTCGGCTCCCGCTCCTCCTGGGAACGCCGCCTGACGATGGGTGAGAACTGGGACGGGCTGCGCTTCATCCCGCACACCGAGGGCTGGGTCCTCATGGAGGACGACGTCCCGCAGTGGCACACGGACGGCCCCGAACCGCGCTTCGAGGACGAGTGGCACCCCGAGGACCGGCTCTATGCCCCCATGTATGCGTCCGGCGGGGAACTTCTGGGTGTCATTTCGGTGGACAGACCGCGCAACGGCCGCCGTCCGGGCGCCTGGGGGCGCGAGGCGCTGCAGATGTACGCCTTCCAGGCGGCCATTGCGATCAGCAATGCCAGGCTCCGTGCGAACATGCAGCGGGCCCTGGTCCGCCTCGAGCGCGAGCAGCAGGCGCTGCGCGCCAGCGAGGAGTCCTTCCGGCAGGCGTTCGAGTACGCGCCCAGCGGCATGGCCATCGCCGAGATGGGCGGGGACCAGCACGGCCGGCTGCTGCGGACCAACGACGCGCTGTGCCGGCTGCTGGGCCGCCCGGCCTCCGTCCTGCGCCGCTACTCCTTCTCCGACCTGGTCCACCCCGAGGACATCGGGACCCTGCTGCGGACCTCCGCCGAGGGCGGGCGCGCCGAGCTGCGCCTGGGCCGGCGCGACGGCACGTATGTATGGGTCTCGCTGCGCAACTCCGTGGTCGCCGACGCGGCCGACGGCCCGCGGTTCCTCCTCACGCACGTCGAGGACATCGAGGAGCGCAAGCGCCACGAGCTCCAGCTCGCCCACCGGGCCAGCCACGACTCGCTGACCGGCCTGCCCAACAGCGCCGAGCTGCGGGCCCGGCTCGGCGCCCGGCTGTGCCGCCGACCGCAGTCCGTGCGGGCCACCGCGGTCGAAGCCCTCGACGCGGCCTACGAGGGGCGCGACGGGCACGAGGTGCGGGTGGGGGCGGGTGGTGCCGGTGAGCACGGGTTTCGGCCCGACGGTCCGGGCTCCGGCCCGGGCCCCGACCGGTTCGGCGCGGCCGACTCCTACGAGTACCCCGGGGCACTGCCCGCCCAGGCGGACGGCCCGTACGACCACCACGTGCACACCGTGGCGCCCGCCACGGACGTCGACGACGGGACGAAGGGGCTCGCGGTGCTCTTCTGCGACCTCGACGGCTTCAAGTCGATCAACGACCGGTTCGGGCACCACACGGGTGACGCGGTCCTGATCGAGGTGGCCCGCCGGTTGACGACCGGCGTCAGGGACGGTGACACAGTCGCCCGGCTGGGTGGTGACGAGTTCGTCGTCCTTGCCGACGGTCTGGGCGCCGCCGACGCCGCCGATCTCGCCGTCCGGCTGCGCAACGCGATCATCCCGCCGATCCGGGTGGACGGCCGTGCGGTGCGTGTCGGGGCCAGTTTCGGCATCGGCTGGGCCAGCTGCGGCATGTCGGCGGACGAGGTGCTGCGCTCCGCCGACCAGCGGATGTACATCGAGAAGAGGTCCCGCTCCAAGGCGCACCGCCGGGCCGGCTGAGGCGGTCGGAAACCCGTGGGCGCACGTGTTCGGGGTAGGCTCCCGGGGGTCGAAAGGAGTGACCTGCGATGACGACGCCCGCGAACAACGGCCCGCACGGTGGGGCGAACAAGCCCGAGGACGACGATCCGTTCGGGTATCTCTACGCGGACGGCCAGGCGGCCGGAGCCGCCCCGCCCGCTTCGGGCGGTGGATACGGCTACCCCGGCCCGGCGGCCGGCGGTCATTCCGGCGCGCAGCCCGGTGTCCCGCGCACCTCCCACCACCAGGTGCGGACGGTCGGTGAGCGGACGTACGGCGGTCAGCGCGGGCCCGTCCCGCACCAGCCGAGCCCGGCGCAGCAGCCCTACCAGGCGCAGTACCAGGCCCCGGAGGCACTCCAGGCGGGCGGCTACGGCGTTCCGCCGCAGCAGCAGCCCCCGCAGCACCAGACGCAGACGATCTCGCACTCCGGCGGCCACGGCGGCCACGGGGGGCACGGCGGCGGGGGAGGCTCCAGCCGCAAGGGCGTGATCATCGCGGCGGTCGCCGTGGTCGGCGCGGTCGCGATCGGCATCGCCGCCGCCGTGGCCTTCGGCAACAAGGGCAAGGACCAGGCCGGCGACACGACGGGCGGCGGCAACCAGCAGTCGGCCGCCCCGCAGAACCCCTCGAGCCCGGCCCCGAGCTCCCCGCAGCCCTCGGAGGCGCCGCTCCCGAAGGCGGACTTCGCGGGCGCCGGCATGTCCCTCACCGGCGGCGCGATGCTGCAGAACACCGTGCCGGGTGCCAAGAGCGCCGGCGGCCAGTACGTGGGCGGCCTCAACGCGCTCGGCGCCGCGGCGACGTGGACGCTCGACGTGCCCAAGGCCGGCGGCTACAAGCTGAAGATGACCTACGGGGTGCCCGGCAAGGACGCCAACACGACGCTGACCGTCAACGGCGAGGCGCAGACCCGGCCGATCAACATGAAGAACTTCTCCAAGGCCCCCGAGGGCGACTGGGCCAAGGGCTGGACCAACACGTACTCGATCGTCCAGCTCAAGCAGGGCTCGAACACGATCAGGATCTCGTGCGAGGCCGGCAACCAGTGTGACGTCGTCCTCGACCAGCTCTGGCTCGAGAAGGAGTGAACGGCCGCCACCCCCTAGTCGCCTAGTCGGCCCGCGTGACCTTCACCGACCCCCGTACCTCCTCGTAGGTGCGGGGGTCGAACTCTCCCGCCGTAGGGGCGAGCACCGTGGCCGCCGAGAGGGCGACCGCGCGGGTCAGCCGCTCCGGCCAGTCCAGGCCCTGCGCCAGGGCCGACAGCAGCCCCGCGACGGCGGAGTCGCCGGCCCCGGTGGGGTTGCCGGCCAGGGCGCGCGGCGGGGCCGCCCGCCAGGCGCCCTCGGGGGTGGCGGCCAGCAGGCCGTCCGGGCCCAGCGAGGTGACCACGGCGTGGGCGCCCCGGCGGCGGGCGTCGCGGGTGGCCGGCAGCGGCTCGCGGGATCCGGTCAGCTCGGCGAGCTCGGCGGCGTTCGGCTTGATGATCTCGGGGCGGGCGGCGACCCCGCGGCGCAGGGCCTCGCCGCTGGTGTCCAGCAGGACCGGCACCCCGGCCGCGCGGGCGGCCCGTACGAGCACCGCGTACGCCCCCACCGGCACGCCGGGCGGCAGGCTGCCGCACAGGGCGACGGCGCGGGCCCCGGCCGCCAGCAGGTCCTCGTACCGGGCGAGGAACAGGGACCACTCCGCGGCCGTGATCAGCGGGCCCGGTTCGTTGAACTGCGTCGTGTCCCCGGAGGTCTCGTCGACCACGGCCACCGTGCGGCGCGTGGTGCCCGCGCAGGGCTCCAGGGCGTCCACCACGCCCGGGGACTGCGCGAGCAGTTCCCGTACGACGGAGCCGACCGGCCCGCCCGTGAAGCCCGTCGCGGTCACCTCGTGGCCGAGGGCGGCCAGGACGCGGGCCACGTTGATCCCCTTGCCGCCGGGGCGCTCGGTGACGGCGGCGACCCGGTGCGAGGCGTGCGGGAGCAGCCGCGGCACGCGGTACGTGACGTCGAGCGCGGTGTTGAGCGTGACGGTCAGGATCATTGGGCTCCCCCGGGTCTGTTGCTGCCGGGATCATGCCAAACAGAAAGCGGTCGGCCCAGTCCTCGGGGCCGACCGCCCGCCCGCTCCAGCCGGTTGGCCGTCAGGCGCCCTGCTCCATGGGCGGGATGACGATCCATTCGCCGCGGCGCATGACGCCCCGGACCTCGAACTCGGAGTCCAGGACGACCAGGTCGGCGTACTTGCCGGGCTCCAGCGAGCCGATCTCGTCGTAGAGGCCGATCAGCTTGGCCGGGTTGACGGAGATCGCCTGGACCACGGACTCCACGGGCAGCCTGTCGAGGGTGACGGAGCGCTTGAAGGCGGTGTCCAGGGTCAGCGTCGAGCCGGCGATGGACCCGCCCTCCACCAGCCGGGCCACGCCCTCCTTGACCTCGACCTCCAGCGGACCGAGGTGGTAGGTCCCGTCGCCGAAGCCGGCCGCGTCCATCGCGTCGGTGATCAGGGCGACGCGGTGCGCGCCGGCGTGGTGGAAGGCGAGTTCCAGGGCCGCCGGGTGCAGGTGGGTGCCGTCGTTGATCAGCTCGACGGTGATCCGCTCGTCCTCCAGCAGCGCGGCGATCGGGCCGGGCTCGCGGTGCGCGAGGCCCGGCATTGCGTTGAAGAGGTGGGTGGCCACGGTCGCGCCCGCGTCGATGGCGGCGCGCGTCTGCTCGTAGGTGGCGTCCGTGTGCCCGATCGCGGCGATGACCCCGTGTTCGGCCAGCAGCCGCACGGAGTCCAGGCCCCCCGGCAGTTCGGTGGCGAGGGTGAACATGCGGGCGGCGCCGTGCGCGGCGTCGATCAGCTTGCGGACCTCGGCCGGGTCGGGGTCGCGGAGCAGCTCCTCCTTGTGGGCGCCCTTGCGGCAGGCGTTGATGAACGGCCCCTCGAAGTGGATGCCCGCGATCTCGCCCTGCTGGGTCAGTTCGGCGAGCAGCCCGGCGCGGCGGGCCAGTTCGTCCAGGTCCCCGGTGACGGTGGAGGCGACCAGGGTGGTGGTGCCGTGCGCGCGGTGGGTGCGGACGCCCTGGAGGACCTCCTCGGCGGTGCCGGAGGTGAACGAGGCGCCGCCGCCGCCGTGGTTGTGCATGTCGACGAAGCCGGGGACGATCCAGTGCCCCGTCAGGTCAACGACCCGCGCGCCCTCCCCGGCGCTGCCGGCGATGCGGTCGCCGTCGACGATGACACGGCCGCCCGCCACGGTTCCGGTGGGCAGCACCACCCTGGCACCGGAGAGGACGGTGCTGTGCGCGCTTCCGGACATCAGGCAGGTACCTCCGTGGCGAGTAGGTCCCAGGCGAGCAGCCCTGCGCCCAGGCATCCGGCGGTGTCCCCGAGGGCCGCCGGAACGATGTGCGGCAGCCGCTGGAACGTCACGCGCTCCTCGACGGCCGTCCGCAGGGGTGTGAACAAGGTTTCCCCCGCCTCGGCGAGCCCGCCACCGATGATCAGCGTGCGCGGGTCCAGCAGGGTGATCGCGGTGACCAGGCCGTCGGCGAGGGCGCCGACGGCAGCCAGCCACACCTCGCGGGCGCGTCCGTCGCCGGATTCGACGGCCTTGGCGCAGTCGGCAGCATCGGCCTCGGGTGCGCCGCTGGCGGCGGCCCAGGCGCGGGAGACGGCGGAGGCGGAGGCGAGGGTCTCCAGGCAGCCGTGCTGGCCGCAGCCGCAGGCGGGGCCGCCGGGGCGGACCACGATGTGGCCGATCTCGCCCGCGTAGCCGTGGGCCCCGGCCTCGATGCGGCCGGCGATGCCGATGGCCCCGGCGATACCGGTGCCCAGCGGTACGAAGAGGAAGCGGTCGGCGCCCCGGCCCGCTCCGATGCGGCCTTCGGCGAGGCCGCCCGTGCGCACGTCGTGGCCGAGGGCCACCGGGATGCCGCCGAGCCGGGCGCTGAGCACCGCGCGCATCGGGACGTCGCGCCAGCCCAGGTTCGCCGCGTAGACGGCGATCCCGTTCTCGGCGTCGACGATGCCGGGGACGGCGACCCCGGCGGCCGAGGCGGCCCGTCCGTAGCGCTCCCGGCCGGTGGCGAGCAGCTCGGCGGCGAAGTCCTGGATCGTCTCGACAACGGCTTCGGGGCCCCGCTCGCGGCCGGTGGCGCGGCGCGCCTCGTGCAGCAGGGTGCCGTCGGCGGCGACCAGGGCGGCCTTCATCCCGGTGCCGCCCACATCGAGGGCGATGACGTGTTTCACGGGTTTCACAGGGGACAGTCTCGCGTGCTTCACGGGGAAAGGTCTAGTCCATTGAGGGGGGATTGTTGAGTGGCCATACAAATCGGGGCCAAGGATGTGGACCGGCGGCCAAAGTGGTGTAGACCTTACGTGGATCGTACGTACAACAAGGGGTGGAACGAGAACTGTGAACCGCCGAAACCTGCGCCTGGCCGCGTCCGGCGCCGCTCTGTGCCTGACGGCCGTGACACTGACCGGCTGCGGAGCCGGCGGCGGACTCACCGGGGACAACGAGGTGACCCTGCGGGTCGTGGCGGCCGAGTACGGGGACAATCCGCAGAACTCGTCGGCCACCTACTGGAAGACGCTCGCCCAGGACTTCGAGAAGGCCAACCCGGGGATCAACGTCGAGGTCAGCGTCTACTCCTGGTCCGAGGTCGACGCCAAGGTCGCCGACATGGTCAAGGCGGGCAAGGCCCCCGACATCGCGCAGATCGGCGCCTACGCCGACTACGCCGAGGCGGGCAAGCTCTACTCGGCGGACGAACTGCTCTCCGTCAAGACCGAGGCCGACTTCCTCGGGCCGCTCGCCGACGCGGGCAAGGTCAAGCGGGTCCAGTACGGAATGCCCTTCGTGGCCAGCACCCGGCTCCTCTTCTACAACGAGAAGCTGCTGACCGACGCCGGGGTCGTCGCGAAGGACGCCAAGAACGGCTGGCAGCCCAAGAGCTGGGCGGAGCTGGAGGCGGCCGCGAAGAAGCTCAAGGGCGCGGGCGTCCCCACCCCCTTCGCGCTGCCGCTGGGCCGCGAGGAGGCCCAGGCCGAGACGATGATGTGGATGCTCGCGGGCGGTGGCGGCTACACCGACAACGAGGAGCAGTACGCGATCGACTCCGCCGAGAACGTCAAGGCGCTGGAGTTCCTCCGGGACAAGATGGTCGGCCAGGGCCTGACCGGACCCGTCGAACCGGGCAAGCTCGACCGGCAGGCCGCCTTCGACGCCTTCACGCGCGGCGAGGTCGGCATGCTCAACGGCCACCCGACGCTGATCAAGCAGGCGGCCGGCAAGGGAGTCAGGTTCGGCATGGTCACCATGCCCACCGCGGACGGCGCCGAGCACTCGGCCATGGGCGTCGCCGACTGGGTGATGGCCTTCAAGAACGGCCACCGCAAGGAGTCCGGGAAGTTCCTGGACCACCTCTACGAGGCGAAGAACGTGACCGCCTTCACCGGCATGTACGACCTGCTCCCGGTCACCACCACCGGCTACCGGGCCGTGCAGTCCGGCACGGGCGGGACCGCGCCGCAGCTGAAGACCTTCCTGGACGCCCTGCCGTCCTCGCGGCTCTACCCGGTGGGCAAGAAGTCCTGGGCGGGCGTCAGCGAGGACATCAAGCAGAACATCGGCAAGGCCGTGCAGCCCGGCGGGCAGCCGGCCAAGGTCCTGGAGGAGATCGCGACGTCCGCGCGGGCGGCCGACCCGAGCTGAGCTCCGCGCGGGGCCCGGGCCGGGCCGGACCGGCCCGCCGGGGCCCGCCCGGCCGGTGTCGGTGGGCGGCGTTAATCTGGCGGTATGACGGACGACGGGCGGCTGACGGCCACGGAGGCCGCGGTGCTCGCGTACGAGGGACGCACCTGGCCCGGGCCCGGGGCCAAGGAGCGTGCGATACGGGAAGGGCTGGGGATGACCCCGGTCCGCTACTACCAGCTGCTCAACGCGCTGATGGACGACCCCCGCGCGCTCGCCCACGCACCGGGCACGGTGAACCGCCTGCGCCGCATCCGCGAGGCCCAGCGGGCAAGGCGCTAGGTCGTCTCTCTCGCATCTTGCCCGACGGTGGCCTGCGCCATAGCCGTCGCCCGGCGCGGCCGTTAGGGTCATCCGTATGGGGAGCCATCCGCACGACTTGCCGATGCCCGTCACCGCAGCCGGACGCGAGGGACTCGATGCCCTGCTCCGCGCGCCACGCAGTTCCGTGGTCGCCCTGGACTTCGACGGCACCCTCGCCGAGATCGTCCCGGACCCGGACCAGGCCCGCGCCCACGCGGGAGCCCTGCCCGCCCTGGCCGCGCTGGCCCCCGAGGTCGCCCACGTCGCCGTGATCACCGGCCGGCCGGCGGGCGTCGCCGTCCGCTACGGGGGCTTCGCCGGGGTCGCGGGACTCGAACACCTGGTCGTCCTCGGCCACTACGGGGCCGAGCGGTGGGACGCCGTCACCGGGATCGTGCAGGCCCCCGCGGAACATCCGGGGGTGGCGGCGGTACGGGCCGAGCTGCCCGGCTTCCTGGACTCCATCGGGGCCTGGCAGGGCACGTGGATCGAGGAGAAGGGGCGCGCGCTGGCCGTCCACACGCGGCGCGCGGCGGATCCGGAGGCGGCCTTCGCGGCGCTGCGCGAGCCCCTGGCGGAGCTGGCGGCCCGCCACGGGCTGATGGTGGAGCCCGGCCGCGCGGTCCTGGAACTGCGCCCCCCGGGGATGGACAAGGGCGTCGCCCTCACCGAGTTCCTGGCGGAAACGGGTGCGGAGGCGGTCCTGTACGCGGGCGACGACCTGGGCGATCTGGCCGCGTACTCGGCGGTCGAGAAGCGCCGGGCCGAGGGTCTGCCGGGGCTGCTGGTGTGCAGTGGCTCCGCGGAGGTTCCGGAGCTGGCCTCCCGCGCCGACCTCGTCGTACCGGGGCCCGCCGCGGTGGTCGGCTTCCTGGCGGACTTGGCGGCGGCCCTCCGCGCGTAGCCTGCGGCGCCTGCGGGACCGGCCGGTGCGGCTGCCGTCAGGGGCCCCGCCCCCGAACCCCGCGCCTCAAACGCCGACGGGGCTGGGGTGGGCCTGGCCTGCGGGGCCGGGTCGTGCCTGGCCCGGGTGTTTGCCGCGCCACCGCCGTCAGGGGCTCCGCCCCCGAACCCGCGGGGTCCGGGGCGGAGCCGGGGCGGCGGGGTGCGGGTCAGGTGTTCAAGGCCGAGAGCTGGGCTTCGAACCAGGCCGCCGGCGGGAGGGCCGTCGCCGCGGCGGCCAGGCGCTTGGTGCGTTCCGCGCGCTCCGGATCCGGCATGGCCAGCGCAGCGTGCAACGCCTCCGCCGTCTGCGTGACGTCGTACGGGTTCACCGTCAGCGCATCCCCCCGCAGCTCCTCGTACGCCCCGGCCCCGGTGGACAGCACCAGCACGCACCCCGCCTCCGACACCACCGGCACCTCTTTCGCCACCAGGTTCATCCCGTCCCGCACGGGGTTCACCAGCGCCACGTCCGCCATCCGGTACGCGGCCAGCGACCGCGCGAAGTCGTCCTGCACGGACACCAGCACCGGCTGCCACTGCTCCGTGCCGAACTCGGCGTTCACGGCCGCCGCCAGCTCCCGCACCGACTGCGTGTAGTCCCGGTACACCTTCAGGTCCTGCCGCGAGGGATAGGCCGACGCCAGGTGCACCACCCGGCCGCGCCACTCGGGATGTGCCGTCAGCAGCTCCCGGTACGCCAGCAGCCCCCGCAGGACGTTCTTCGACAGCTCCGTCCGGTCCACCCGGACGATCGTCTTCAGGTCGCCGACCTCCGCCCGCAGCTGCGCCAGCTTGTCGTCCACCTCCGGCCGGTGCGCCAGCGCCCGCAGCTCCTGCGCGTCGACGCCCAGCGGGAACACGGCCACGTTCCCCCGGCCCGCCGCGTCCAGGAAGCTCGTCGCCCAGGCCTGGGTGTGGAAGCCCAGCACGTCCGCTCCGAGCATCCCGTCGAGCAGCTGTTCCCGGACGTCGTCCGGGAGCACGTCCAGGAACGGCTTCGCGGCCCACGGCGTGTGCGTGAAGTGCGCGATCCGCAGGTCCGGCCGCAGCGCGCGCAGCGCCCCCGGCACCAGCGCCAGGTGGTAGTCCTGCACCAGTACGCGTGCCCCCGGCGCCGCCTCCTCGGCCAGCGCCTCGGCGAAGGCGCGGTTGTAGGCGACGTACGAGGCCCAGCGCCGCCGGAAGTCCGCGTCGAAGACCGGCTCGCGCGGGATGTCGTACAGGTGGTGGTGGGTGAACCACAGCACCGAGTTCGCGATGCCGTTGTAGGCGTCGTCGTACATCGTGGGATCGATGTCCAGCATCCGGACCCCTGGCTCCGCGACGCCCCGGCGGACCGCCTCCCGGTCCGCCTCCGACAGGGCGGCGCAGATCCACAGCGCCTCCGGCTGCTCCGCGAGGGCCGCGGAGAGGCCGGAGACGAGGCCGCCCCCGCCCCGCCGGGTGCCGAGCGTGCCGTCGGTGTCGAGGGAATACGAGAGCGGGCCGCGGTTCGCGGCGACGAGTACCTGAGATGAAGCCATGTCGCGAACCTAGCCCGGCCCGGCCTCGCGCAAACTTCCGAAGCCGTCAGGCCGCGCCGCGCAGGGCGTACTCCCTGATGCCCAGCATCGGCGGCCGCTCCTCGGTGTCCACCGGGTACGTGTGCGGTACGAACCCGTCCGGGCCGCGCTCGAACTGCGTCAGCTCCGGCCGTACGAGGTGCCCGCGCGAGAGCCGCAGCTGCGCGGTGCGGTAGATCGCCGCGGCCATCCGGCCCAGCGCCTGCCCGTCCTGGTGGCGGTGGAGCCGTACGCCCACGTCCACCTGGGCCAGTGCGTCCAGTCCGACCGTGTGCAGCGCGTCGACCAGCAGGCCCAGCTCGACGCCGTACCCGACGGGGAAGGGCAGGCGTTCCAGCAGGGAGCGCCGGACGGCGTACTCCCCGCCGAGCGGCTGGACGAAGCCGGCCAGCTGCGGCCAGTGCAGGTTGAGCAGCGGGCGGGCGACCAGTTCGGTGACCCGGCCGCCCTGCCCCGGGGCGTCCCCCAGCGGGCGGTCGTACATGGCCTTGACGAACTGCACGTCCGGCTCGGTCAGCAGCGGTCCCACGATGCCGGAGACGAAGGCGGCCGAGAAGTCCCGCAGGTCGGCGTCGACGAAGCACAGGACGTCCCCGGTGGCGGCCAGCAGCGAACGCCACAGCACATCGCCCTTGCCGGGGAGCGCCGGGATCCGCGGCAGGATCTCGTCGCGGTGCACCACCTGGGCCCCGGCCTTCGCCGCCACTTCCGCCGTAGCGTCACTGGAGTCCGAGTCGATCACGATCAGCTCGTCCACCAGCGGGACCGGCAGTCCCTCCATCAGCTCGCGCCGGATCACCTCGACGATCGCGCCGACCGTCGCCTCCTCGTCGAGCGCCGGCAGCACCACGCTGACCGTGGTCCCAGCTGCCCGTTTCCGGTCCAGCAACTGGTCGAGCGGTCGGTCGGCGGCGGACCAGGAGCGGTCGGCCAGCCAGCGCTCCACCTCTTCCAGCACGTTGAGCACTCCCTGCGGCTTGGTCGGATTGACCGAAAAGTGATCCATCTCGCGGTTCGGACGCCTGTCTCAACCACGTGGGCCTTCGGTTACAGTCTTGAACAACGCGAAGGACCGCCGCATGCCGGGGGTCCTCGCGCACAAACGCACCGGCGCGCCATAGAGCGCGTGTGCCGGTGCCATACCGCTCATCCAGAGGGGCAGAGGGACACGGCCCGTTGAAGCCCCGGCAACCCTCCAGTCGGTTCTCGCGATGCGACAAGCATCCCGCGGGGCCCCGGCTAGGGAAGGTGCCAATTCCGTCTCATGGCGAAGTGCGCCATGGGGAAGATGAGGAGAAAGGGCCTCGCCATCATGGCTGCACAGACTGTTGCCACCTCTGTCGATCTCGGACCCGCCAACGCGCTTTCCTGTCGCGAGTGCGGTACCCGCTTCGACCTCGGACCCATCTTCGCGTGTGCCGAGTGCTTCGGCCCGCTGGAAGTCGCCTACGACCTCCCCGCCGGCGACCCCGAGGCCCTGCGCGCCGCGATCGAGGCCGGCCCCGCCAACATCTGGCGCTACGCGCCGCTGCTGCCGGTGCCCGCGGACGTGGCCTCCAAGCCCAGCCTGAACCCGGGCTTCACCAAGCTCGTGGACGCGGCGAACCTGGCCAAGGAGCTCGGCGTCACCGGCAAGCTCTACGTCAAGGACGACTCCGGCAACCCGACGCACTCCTTCAAGGACCGCGTCGTGGCCATCGCCGTCGAGGCGGCCCGCGCCTTCGGCTTCACCACCCTGTCCTGCTCCTCCACCGGCAACCTGGCCGGCGCGGTCGGCGCCGCGGCCGCCCGGGCCGGTTTCCGCTCCTGCGTGTTCATCCCGCACGACCTGGAGCAGGGCAAGGTCGTCATGGCCGGTGTCTACGGGGGCGACCTCGTCGGCATCGAGGGCAACTACGACGACGTGAACCGCTTCTGCTCCGAGCTCATCGGCGACCCGCTGGGCGAGGGCTGGGGCTTCGTCAACGTCAACCTGCGCCCGTACTACGGGGAGGGTTCCAAGACCCTGGCGTACGAGATCTGCGAGCAGCTCGGCTGGCAGCTGCCCGACCAGATCGTCATCCCCATCGCGTCCGGCTCGCAGCTGACGAAGATCGACAAGGGTCTGCAGGAGCTGATCAAGCTCGGCCTCGTCGAGGACAAGCCGTACAAGATCTTCGGCGCCCAGGCCGAGGGCTGCTCCCCGGTGTCGAGCGCCTTCAAGGCCGGTCACGACGTGGTCCGCCCGCAGAAGCCGAACACCATCGCCAAGTCCCTGGCGATCGGCAACCCGGCGGACGGTCCCTACGTACTGGACATCGCGCGGCGCACCGGCGGCTTCGTCGAGGACGTGACCGACGAGCAGGTCGTCGAGGCCATCAAGATCCTCGCGCAGACCGAGGGCATCTTCGCCGAGACCGCGGGCGGCGTGACCGTCGGCGTGACGAAGAAGCTCATCGAGAACGGGCAGCTCGACCCGGCGCTGACCACCGTCGTCCTGAACACCGGAGACGGCCTCAAAACCCTGGAGGCGGTGGCAGCGGACAGCGGCCAGACCGCCACCATCCGCCCGAGCCTGGACGCGTTCCGCGCCGCCGGCCTGGCCTGACCCTCCCTCCCGTACGACCGGAAAGGCAGTAGCGCCATGAGCGTCAACGTCCGCATCCCCACCATCCTGCGCACCTACACCGGCGGTCAGGCCGAGGTACCCGCCGAGGGCGCGACCCTCGCCGAGGTCATCGAGTCCCTGGAGCAGAACCACCCGGGCATCGCCGCCCGCGTCCTGGACGACCAGGGCAAGCTGCGCCGCTTCGTGAACGTCTACGTCAACGACGACGACGTGCGCTTCGAGGGCGGGCTGGAGGCGGCGACGCCGGACGGCGCGGGCGTCTCGATCATTCCGGCCGTCGCGGGCGGCTGACCGCAGCGGCGCGGCGCCGCGACGGGCACGCGAAACCGTAATTACCCCCTCCGTTAATAAGCGGAGGGGGTAATTCTGCTTGATTGGGCGCGGTAGAGTTGGGGAAGTCCCCTCCGCTGCTCTTGCCCGCTGCATATGAACGGGTCGCGTGAGGGTCGACATCGGGTCAATGTGCAAGTGCGGTATGGGGCTTTGGCGAGATATGCCGGGCCCGAGTTGCCCTGGAATATGCCAGATTTTCACTCTATTTCTATGTTTCCCCGTGTCCAGAATTCTCGTCGGATTGACCTGTTGCAGACAGCACCGGCGCGGATACATTCAGCCTCGGTCGACGCGTTCCGACGCAAGTGATGACCCGGGACCGCGAAGTGCGTTCCTGCGCAAGGGCCAGTAATAGGGGAGTTAGGCATGGCTCAGGGCACCGTCAAGTGGTTCAACGCGGAGAAGGGCTACGGCTTCATCGCGGTCGACGGTGGTGCGGATGTGTTCGTCCACTACAGCGCCATCCAGATGGACGGGTACCGCACCCTTGAAGAGGGTCAGCGGGTCGAGTTCGAGATCTCGCAGGGCCAGAAGGGTCCGCAGGCGGACATGGTCAAGCTCGCACTCGGCTAGTCCCGGCGCGATCGACCGCCCACGCGTACAGGAGGGGCCCACATCCCGGACCAGGGGTGTGGGCCCTTCGCGTGTCTGCGGCGCGTTCGCGGGGGTGTTGCCCCAAGCCGCTTGCACTCGCGGGGGTCGAGTGCTAATCATTGGCGTTAGCACTCTCCTGGTGAGAGTGCTACTGAACGAGGACCGGGTCGGTGAGGCCCGCAGGGTCCGGCGGGAAGGAACCGCCGGGCACGCAGGCCGTCCGTCGCGGGCGCGGGCGCGGTCCTGGGAGCAATCCACCGCTGTCCGGGAGGACCACTTCAGATGGCCAAGATCATTGCGTTCGACGAGGAGGCCCGGCGCGGTCTCGAGCGTGGGATGAACCAGCTCGCCGACGCCGTCAAGGTCACCCTTGGCCCCAAGGGTCGCAACGTCGTCCTTGAGAAGAAGTGGGGCGCCCCCACGATCACCAACGATGGTGTTTCCATCGCCAAGGAGATCGAGCTCGAGGACCCGTACGAGAAGATCGGCGCCGAGCTGGTCAAGGAAGTCGCCAAGAAGACGGACGACGTCGCCGGCGACGGTACGACCACCGCCACCGTGCTCGCCCAGGCGCTCGTCCGCGAGGGCCTGCGCAACGTGGCGGCCGGCGCCAACCCGATGGCCCTCAAGCGTGGCATCGAGAAGGCCGTCGAGGCCGTCTCGGGCGCCCTGCTCGAGCAGGCGAAGGATGTCGAGACCAAGGAGCAGATCGCTTCCACGGCCTCCATCTCCGCCGCTGACACCCAGATCGGCGAGCTCATCGCCGAGGCCATGGACAAGGTCGGCAAGGAAGGCGTCATCACCGTCGAGGAGTCGCAGACCTTCGGGCTCGAGCTCGAGCTCACCGAGGGCATGCGCTTCGACAAGGGCTACATCTCGGCGTACTTCGCCACCGACATGGAGCGTATGGAGGCGTCGCTCGACGACCCGTACATCCTGATCGTCAACTCCAAGATCGGCTCGGTCAAGGACCTGCTGCCGCTCCTGGAGAAGGTCATGCAGTCCGGCAAGCCGCTGCTGATCATCGCCGAGGACGTCGAGGGCGAGGCCCTGTCGACCCTGGTCGTCAACAAGATCCGTGGCACCTTCAAGTCCGTCGCCGTCAAGGCCCCGGGCTTCGGCGACCGCCGCAAGGCCATGCTCGGCGACATCGCCATCCTCACCGGTGGCACGGTCATCTCCGAGGAGGTCGGCCTCAAGCTCGAGAACGCCGGTCTCGACCTGCTCGGCCGCGCCCGCAAGGTCGTCATCACCAAGGACGAGACCACGATCGTCGACGGTGCCGGTGACAGCGACCAGGTCCAGGGTCGCGTCAACCAGATCCGTGCCGAGATCGAGAACTCCGACTCGGACTACGACCGCGAGAAGCTCCAGGAGCGCCTCGCGAAGCTGGCCGGCGGCGTGGCCGTCATCAAGGCCGGTGCCGCGACCGAGGTCGAGCTCAAGGAGCGCAAGCACCGCATCGAGGACGCCGTTCGCAACGCGAAGGCGGCCGTCGAGGAGGGCATCGTCGCCGGTGGTGGCGTGGCCCTGCTCCAGGCCTCCGCGGTCTTCGAGAAGCTCGAGCTCTCGGGTGACGAGGCGACCGGCGCCAACGCCGTGAAGCTCGCCCTCGAGGCCCCGCTCAAGCAGATCGCCGTCAACGGTGGTCTCGAGGGTGGCGTCGTCGTGGAGAAGGTCCGCAACCTGACGGTCGGCTGGGGCCTGAACGCCGCGACCGGCGAGTACGTCGACATGATCGCCGAGGGCATCATCGACCCGGCGAAGGTCACGCGCTCCGCGCTGCAGAACGCCGCGTCGATCGCCGCGCTGTTCCTGACCACCGAGGCCGTCATCGCCGACAAGCCGGAGAAGGCGTCTGCGGGCGCCCCGGGCGGCATGCCGGGCGGTGACATGGACTTCTGATCGACCCCCGGCTTCGGCCTTCCGGTTGATCGGCTGTTCTCGAACGAGGGCGGCACTCCCTGCGGGGGGTGCCGCCCTCGGGCGTTTTCGCCGGAGGCCGCCGCGCGGCGACGGGCGACCGGCCGCCGCCCGCGATGCGGGACCGGCCGACGTCCGCCCGCCCGACCTGCTTGACTGCCGGTATGAGTGAGGTGTTCATCAAGATCTGCGGGCTGCGGACCGCGCACGACGTCGACGTGGCCGTCGACGCCGGGGCGCATGCCGTCGGGTTCGTCTTCGCCCCCGGCAGCCCCCGTACCGTCGGGACCGCCACCGCGCGGGAGCTCGCCGCGCGGGTGCCGGCCGGGGTGCTCACCGTCGGGGTGTACCGCGGGCAGTCGCTGGACGAGGTGCGCCGGCTCACCGAGGAGAGCGGGGTCCGCGCCGTCCAGCTCCACGGGGACGAGGGCCCCGAGTACTACGAGGCCCTGCGCGCGCCCGGGCGGACGCTGATCCGGGCCACCGCCGAGCACGTGGCGCGCTGCGGGGAGCTGGGCGAGGACCTGCTGCTGCTCGACGCCCCCGACCCGGGCTCCGGAAAGCCGTGGAACTGGGGCTCCGCGGAGTTCACCGCGCCCGAGGGGCGGTGGCTGCTCGCGGGCGGCCTCACCCCCGCCACGGTCCGCCGGGCCGTCGAGGCCACCGGCGCCTGGGGCGTGGACGTCTCCAGCGGGGTGGAGCGGGAGCGCGGGGTCAAGTCCCCGGACCTGATCCGCGCCTTCATCGAAGCGGCCCGCGGACCGGGTTCCTCTCGCTGAGCGTGTTCGTACGATTACTCCCTGCGAGAACGTCGGCGTGGGCAGCTCCCCCGGGGGCAGAGGTACCCCATGGTCACGGACACGCTGGAATGGCTGCGGCGCCTGAGGCGCCGCTTCGCTCCGGGGGGTGGGGACGGCCGCGGACCGGTGCTGCCCGCACCCCGCCGCACCCTCGTCTTCACCGCCGACTTCACCTCCGCCACCCAGTGGGTCGCGGGCCGCTCCTGGGCCTATCCCGACGGCGGCCCCACCAACCCGGGGGACAACAAGCTCGACCACCTCGTCGACGACCCCGCCTACAGCCGCTCCGGTGTCTTCCGCGCGACGCCGCGCCCCGACGGCAACTGGGACACGGGCCTGCTCACCACCGAGGGCAGCGACGAGGGCTTCGCGCTGCGCACCGGCGACGTCCTGGAGGCGCGGGTGAAACTCCCCGTCGAGGTGGGGGCGTGGCCCGCGATCTGGACCTGGCGGGACGGCGACCAGGAGATCGACGTCTTCGAGTACCACCCCGACAACCCGGATCTGCTGGAGCTGTCGAACCACGTCCGCGAGGCCCACTGCTACCACCGCGACCCGTCGGTCCGGCCCGGGGCCTGGGTCGACCTCAAGGTGGAGTTCGGCCGGACCTCGGTCGTCTGGTGGGTCAACGGCGCCCGTGTCTTCGCGGACCACAAGGGCGTGGGCCGGTCCTGGTGGGCGTACCTCATCGTGAACCTGTCCGTGTCCGCCGGCCGCTACCACCCGGCGCCCGGGCCGGGGGTGACGGAGATGGCGTACGAGGTCTCGCAGCTGCGGGTGTACCGGCGCTGAGGGCTCCGGCCCGTCCCGTCAGGGCGCCCGCCAGATCGTCATGTCCGCGGTGACCAGGCCGGGCAGGTCCCGCCCCTTCACGATGCTCTTGGTCTGGATCACGAGCAGCGCGATGTCCCCCGACGGGTGCCGGACGCAGATCTCGCTGCCGGACGCCACCGCGGCCAGCGGCAGCGTGCGCTGCGTGCCGGCGTTCGTCAGCAGCCGGCACGCGTCGAAGCTGCCGGAGCCGGGGTCGCCGTAGAGCAGGGTGAACACGCTCGTGTCGCTGGCCAGCGAGCAGTTCCCCTTCCCCTCGCAGTCCATGCGGATGTCACCGGTTCGGTCCTGGCGCTTGACCGGGTCCTTGATGCCGATCGAGCTCTTCTCGTCCAGGAACACCAGCGGGTGGGGGACGGGCGTCGGCTGCTTGGACGGTTTGGGCGACGGCTTGGGCGATTTCTTGGGCGACGCCTTGGGCGCGCCCGAAGCGGAGGGGCCCGAGGACGTGGCGGGGGCCGCCCCCGCCCCGCGCATCCGGTTCGCCGCGTCCCTGACGGTCCAGGCCAGGCCGGTCAGCAGGACGGCCGACACCGTCACCACCGCGGTGGTGATCACCGCGGTACGCAGCCGGCGCCGGCGCTGTTCCTCCGGCGTGAGCGGCGCCGTCGGCGGCGGCTGCCAGACCATCGGCGTCGGCGGCTGCGGGGTCAGCGATCGGGTGTGAACGGAGGTGGGGTGCGGGACCGGAGCCGGGACCACCACTGCGGGCCCCCTCACCTCCCTCCAGACGGCCGGTCCGCCGCCCCCGTCGGCGTCCTTGCCCAGCCGCTGCCTGCACCACGCGACGATCTCCGCGGGGGTGGCCCGCTCCTGCGGCTCGGAGGCCAGGCAGCGGGCGATCAGCGGGCGCAGCGGCTCCGGCAGCCGCGACAGGTCGGGCTCGGAGTGCACGATCCGGAACAGCACGGTCATGGAGGGGCCGTCCCCGTACAGCGGCTCCCCCAGTGCGGCGAACGCCGCGGTCTGGCCCAGCGCGAACACGTCGCTGGCCGCCGTGACCTCGCCCGCCGTGGCCTGCTCGGGGGACATGTACTGGGGCGTGCCGATGGCACTGCCCGTGGCGGTGCCCGCGCTGGTGTCGGAGGCCAGCGAGATGCCGAAGTCGATGACGCGGGGCCCGTCGGCGGCCAGCAGGACGTTCGACGGCTTCAGGTCGCGGTGCACGATGCCCGCACCGTGGATGGCCTGCAGGGCCTCGGCCACTCCCGCCATCAGCCACAGCACCGCGGGCACCGGCAGCGGCCCGCGCCGCGCGACGGCCTCCGACAGCGAGGGCCCGGGCACGTACAGGGTGGCCAGCCAGGGCGGCGTCCCGTCCGCCTCGGCGTCGATCAGCTCGGCGGTGTACGCCCCCCGGACGCGCCGGGCCGCCTCCACCTCCCGGCGGAACCGCCGCCGGAACGCCGGGTCCTCGGCCAGTTCCGGCCGCACCACCTTGATGGCCACCGGGCGGCCGCCCTGCGTGTGGGACAGGTAGACGCGGCCCATGCCGCCCGCGCCGAGCCGGGCCGCGATGCGGTAGCCGGCCACGGTCTGCGGATCGTCGGCCCGCAGCGGCTGGAACGTCTCGGTCGCGCTGTTCATCGGTCTCCCCCCGATTCCCCCGATCAACCGACGAGTTGATCCGGTTCACCCTAAGCGGCGCGGGAGGCTCGGGACTGCCGGGGATCCGGCCGACTCACACGGCCGTACCGAAGGAGGAGGCGGCCCCGTCCTCTTCGACCGACTCCACGAGCGCGGTGGCCCGCAGGGCCTCGACCTGCTCGGGGGAGAGGCCGGCGGCGAAGCCGTTGGTCACGTCGCGGTAGACGTGGACCGGGGTGATGCCGTGGGCGTCCGCGACCACGGCCGGATCGAGGCCGCGCCGCACGATGACGATGTAGACCGGCCACTCGGCCGCCGGGGCGGACGCGGCGGCGGGTGCGGCGGAGGCGGGGGAGGCGGCGGAGGCGGGGGAGGCGTGGGCGGGCAGGGCGGGCAGGGCGGCCGCGGCGGCCAGTGCGGCGGCGACGACGGCCGTCGGCAGGCCCCGGTTCGGACGAGTGCGCATGACGGCGAGGCCATCACGCCCCGCCGGACCGGTCAACGACCCCCGGCGGTGTGGCGGACGCGGGTGGAAGTGCACAACGAGTGCGCCCCCCGGCGGATGCGCCGGCCGATCCCCGTACGGGTGAACTTGCCGGGGCCCGGCCGCCCTGTGCGGGGACGTTCCGGCAGGTGGCGGGTCCCGGGCGTCAACCGGCAGGAATCCTTTTTGCAGCGGCTGCGGAGTCCCCCGTCCGGCTGATGGCGGGCGCATCGGCCAAGCGGGCCGTGCTGTTTAAGTACCGGTCGGGGGGCGACCGATGAAGGGGACGGCCGCCCTCCGGAACGTGTTCCGCATCGCACGGGGCGGCTCCCTCGTGCCGACCGCCGACCTTCCCCCTCGGGAGTTCCCCTCATGCGTCTGATCGCACGCGTGGCAACCGCCGCCCTCATCGCCCTCACCCCGGTGGCCGCCGGTACGGCGTCCGCCGCCGTGCCCGAGCCGACCCCGGCACCGCTGCAGACCTCCGCCAACGCCGTGCCCGGGCAGTACATCGTGACCCTCGACAAGGGCGTGGACGCGGCCAAGCTGGCGGAGAAGCTGAAGCTGAAGCCGAAGCACGTCTACGGGTCGGCCATCAACGGCTTCGCGGCGCCCCTCACCGCACTCCAGCTGGACCTCGTCCGGATGAGCACCGGGGTGAAGGCGGTCGAGGAGGACACCAAGGTGGCGTCCGTGCCGCTGCCCGCCGCCCCGAGCACGAACAGGGCGCCCTCCTCGTCCTGGGGCCTGGACCGGATCGACCAGCGACAGCTGCCCCTGGACAACAACTTCACGGTCAACAGCAACGGCTCGGGAGTGACGGCGTTCATCCTCGACACCGGCATCGACTACAAGCACACCGAGTTCGGCGGTCGGGCGACCTTCGGATTCGACGCGATGCCGGACGCCGAGACCCAGCAGGGCCAGGACTGCAACGGCCACGGCACGCACGTCGCGGGCACCGTCGCGGGCTCCACGTACGGCGTCGCACGCAAGGCGAGCCTGGTCAGCGTGCGCGTCCTCGGGTGCGACGGCCGGGGCTCCTACGCCGGGATGATCGCCGGCATGGACTGGGTGGCCAAGAACGCCAAGCAGCCGGCCGTGCTGAACGGCTCCCTGGGCGGCCCGAGGTCGGACGCCCTCAACAACGCGGTCAACGCCCTGTCCGACGCGGGCGTCCTGCCGGTCATCGCGGCGGGCAACGACGCACAGGACGCCTGCAACGTCTCGCCCGCGTCCGCGACCCGCGTGATCACGGTGGCGGCCAGCAACCGCTGGGACGAGGAGACGTCCTTCTCCAACTGGGGAGCCTGCGTCTCCCTCTACGCACCCGGCCAGGACATCGTCTCCGCGAAGCTGGGCGGGGGCAGCGTGGCCCTGAACGGTACGTCCATGGCCGCGCCGCACGTCGCCGGTGTCGTCGCGCTCTACAAGCAGGCGCACCCGAACGAGCTCCCGGCGGACCTCGCGAACTTCCTGGGCGAGAAGTCCACCAAGGACGCACTGACCGCGGTCAGCAAGAGCACGCCGAACCAGCTGCTGTTCACCGGGGGCGTCTGACCGGTCAGAGCGCCCTGACGAACGCGGCCCAGGCCCGCGCGTGGAACACCACGTGCGGGCCTTCGGGCTGCTTGGAGTCCCTGACGGGGACGAGGTCGGGGTGACCGTCGGCGACTTCGAGGCAGTTGCCGCCGCTCCCGTCGCTGTAGGTCGACTTGCGCCAGGTGGCCATCTCCAGGCAGTCGCCGCCGGTGCCGTCGCTGTAGCTGGACTTGTGCCAGATCGCCGCTGACAGGTCGTTCTCAGGTGTGCTGATCATGTGCGTAATCCTCCGCGACGGACTCGATCAGGGCCAGTGAGTGGCTGGGTGACAGCGCGCTCGCCGTGAGGAGATCGTAGGCCAGGGCATGCTGGGCGACCTCGGCCGGATCGTCCAACAGCCGTCCAGTTCCATTGCCTTCGATGTAGGCGAGCGGGGGAGCGTCCTTGAAGGCCATCAGCTTGAGGGCACCGCCCATGGACGCGTGGGCTCCTGCACTGAACGGGAGCACTTGGACGATGATCCTCCGTGACCGGATCAGGGCAGCGATATGGCGCAGGGATTCGGCCATTACGGCCTTGCTGCCGACCACGCGCCGAAGGACCGCCTCGTCCAGCACACACCACAACAAGGGCGTTGTGGGATCGGAGAGGAGCGAGGCCCGCGCCAGCCGGTTCTCGGTCAGCTCGTCGATGGCGGCCTGCGGTGCCGTGGGCTGGTAGGCGTGGAAGACCTCGCGGGCGTACGCCTCTGTCTGGAGCAGGCCCGGGATCAGGAGGGGTGCGTACTCGCGGATGGCCTTCGCCTCCGCCTCTGCCTCGGCCGCCTCCGCGAAGTGGTCGGGGTATTTGGACTTGGCCACCGCCGCGCAGTTGCGGACGAAGAACCCACCGGTGTTGAGGATCTCGTCTATCGGCTTGGCGAGTTCGAGGGGGATGCGCCGGGTACCGGCTTCCATCTGGCCGACGTACGAACCGCTCACGAAGAGCGGTTCGCCGAGCTCCACCTGGCTGAGGCCGGCCCGCTCGCGGGCGACGCGGAGTTCGGCGCCGAGCAGGGCGCGGGGTGAGGAGGAGGGGTCGAGGTTCTTTCCTGCCATGACAACTCCCGGTCCAACAGATGCGTTTGCTGGGTGGCCCTGGTTGAAAGGCTAGCGAGAGGGTCGCCACTCTGAGTAGAGAAGCCGAACACTCAGAGTAGAAAGGTGACATGTCATGGTGATGACGGCGAAGGAGCGCCTGCTCGCGGCCGAGGAGGCCGTGCGGCAGTTGAAGGGCGCGCTGGCCGGGGCCGGGGTGGTCTTCCCGTCGCTGGGCGTCGATCAGGTCTCCGCGGCCGGTTCGTACGGGCTGCCCCTGGTCGACCTCGGCCGCTGCAACGTCGACACCGCGCTCCGGCTGGCCGCCGTGCTCCACGAGCGGGCCCGCGCGTGAGCGAGGCGGTGGAGGCCGCGGAGTTCGGCTTCGAACTCGGCTGGAAGCTCCACGCCCTGGAAGCCGCACTGGTCGGCGTCAGCGGCGGGTGGAAGCGCACGGGCCTGGGACTGTCCGTACGGGTGCGGCGCGACGGGGGCAGTGGGCTGTGGACCGCCGTCGGGGACGACGGGAGCCGGCGGGCGGCGCGCTCGGCCGACACGGCGGACGGGGCGACCGCGCTGGTCCATGAGGCCTTCGGGTCGGTGGGGCAGCCGCCCCCGCCGCCGGGCCGGCAACGGTTCACGCTGGTCCACTGTCCGGTCGGCGAGCACGCGGGGTTCGACGACCCTCGCTACGAGGGCCTCAAGGCGGGGCCGCCGCAGGGGTGCGTGGCCGAGGACGTCGGCGGGTACTTCGGGCTCCGCTGCGAGCGGCCGGGCGCGCGGCTGCTGGATGCCGTCGCCGAGACCTGCCGGGAGGTCCGGGCCGAGCACGGGCTGCTCATGTCCGACCTCGGCATCGAGAAGCTGGGGGAGTGGTCGCAGGACGGTACCGACGGCTGGGGCGCCGAAATCGTGGGCCAGCTGCTGCTGATGGCCGCCGAGCGCGGCCCCAAGCTCGGCTACAGCGCCGACGACCTCGTGCGGTTCCTGCGTACGGCGGCCGGCTGAGCCGAATTCAGCTGGTGATGCGTTCGCCGTCGTGCTTGCCGCCTTCACAGACGTACTGGCCGGTGACGGAGTCGTACTCCACCGTTCCCTTCGTGGACTCGCACGTCGGTCCCGGGACGGCCGGTACGGCTGACTGCGCAACGGGGACCGCGGCGCCGAGGGCGGCCAGGACCAGCGCGGCGGTGAACGCGAGCATTCGGGTACGCATGGGAACTCCTCTGGGGCGGGCGATACCAACGCGTCGACACCAGCCTCCCTCTGCGGCGCAGCGTGCGCACCCCGGTGGGGGGGCGCACAAGGGGGCGCACGAGAGGCGCCGCCTGCGATCGAGCAGCAGGCTGGTGTTATGGCGAACACGCCCGAGGTAGTCGTCGGGGCGCCTGAAGACCTCGGCTTGCGGCAGGTTTCGGTCGACGGCAGGCGCGTGGGCAAGGCCCGGTCCCTCAGGGAGCTCCGCAGGATCCTGGACCGCGCCGGTGTGCCGCCCGGGCACGAGATGCAGTGGCTCGGCGGGGACGGCACCGTCTGGCCGGACCAGGCGTGGGTGCGGCGCACCATCTGCCTCTTCATGGTCCTCGGCCTCGCCGCGACGGCGTGGCCGCTCTTCCGGATCGGCATGTCGGACAGCGGCGACGCCCTCACGTACGGCGGGCGGATCGCGGGGCTCACCATCCTCGTCGTGGCCCTGGTGGAGACGTTGGCGGTGGTGGCCGCCCTCGACTACTGGACCAAGCGCCGGTGGGGTTACTCGGGAGTGGTCGTCCTGATCGGGGTCGTGATCTCCCTCCTCTGCAGCGTCACCCTGCTCCTGCTGCAGGTCGGCGAGCGGTTCACCGGCTACACCGTGGTCGGGATCGTCCTCGGCGTCTGGTCCTTGGTGGCCCTGTTCGGTCTGTTCAAATGCGGGGCGTGGAGGGGGCTCCGGATTCCCAGGAAGATCGCGATCGGGGTCGTCATTTCCACCCTTCTCGCCGCCGCCAACCTTGCCTACGCGCAGATCTACGTTCCCTATGTGACGACGCCGCTGATCCAGAGCGGGGCTGCGTTCAAGGAGTCGAACATGGAAAAGGGGGCGAAGGAGGTGTATCTGACGGTCCATCTGTACGTGAAGAACGCCGGCCAGGTGCCCGTCTACATCCTCGGCAGCATCTACTGGATCCACGGTGGGCCCGCGAACAGCAAGTCCGATGTCAGGCCTGCCGGAACCGAACTGCTCTACGTGGGCGAGTTCGTCACGCCCGTGGGCCGCGTGCTGAATCCGGGGGAAGAGGTCTCCCAGGACGCGGTCATCGAGGTGAAGGGCACCGATCCCCACACATACGAGGCGATCAGGGCGCGCACCGAGGTGTACGTGATCAGGAAAGACAGGATGAAGATGAGCGCGGACTACGAGCGCTCCCTGGTGGAGGGCAAGGCCCTCGAGGAGGACTGCCAGCCGGGGGATCCGGCCGGGGCGACGTCCAGGTACCGGACCGGGATCTCGAACAGCAGTGAAATCCTGAACGTGACCCGCGGCCCGCAGCGCGTCACGGTGTGGAGGGTGGGAGGCAAGGAGCCGCACGTCGTGGTGGACGTGTCGCCGCCGGGTGAGCGCATACCGTACGACGGCAGGAACCCCATCGCGAACGAGAAGGCCAGCGAGCGGTACGGACTGACGCAGGTGCGCGGCGCCATCGCCCAGACGCCCTACCGGGAGCTCCTGGAAAAGGCCGGCTCGACCGGGAAGGGCGAGAGCGCGGCACCGACCCCGCCCCCGACCACGGAACCGAGCCCGGCCACGTGACGGGGCAGGGCCTCGAGCAGCCGCGGGGTCAGGTCAGGGCCGGTTCCTTGGCCGGGTCGGTGGTGGCTGCCGTGGTGTCGGGCTGCGGGTCGGTGTTCAGGTCGGTCAGCATCTGCCGGGTGAAGCCGAAGAAGTACGTGGCGAGGAAGCCCACCAGGTAGCCGACCGCCAGGCCGCCCGCGTAGAGGGCGAGGGTCGCGCCCGGCCCCGACGTGCCGTTCAGGAGCGGGAACAGGGCCCAGCCGGAGGGGCCGATGGCGGTGGAGCCGAAGGCCGCGCCGAGCTGGTTGAAGAGTCCGATGAAGGCCCCGCCGGCCGCGCCGCCGACGCAGGCGGTCACGAACGGGCGGCCGAGGGGGAGGGAGACCCCGTAGATCAAGGGTTCACCCACGCCCAGGAAGCCCGCCGGGAGCGCGGACCGGATGGTGGTGCGCAGCGAGCCGTTGCGCGGGAGCCGGCAGTAGACCGCGACGGCCGCACCGACCTGGCCGGCGCCCGCCATGGCGAGGATGGGCAGCAGGACCGTGTAGCCGGACTGTTCGATGAGCGTGGTGTGGAGCGGGATGAGGGCCTGGTGCAGGCCCAGCATGACCAGGGGGAGGAAGAGGCCGCCCAGGACCAGGCCCGCGAAGGCGCCGCCGGTGGCGAGCAGCCGGGTGGCGAACGTACCGATGGCGGCGGAGGCCTCCCCGGCGAGGAACATCAGGCCGAAGAGGGTGACCAGGCCCGAGACCAGGACGGTGAGGGTGGGGGTGACGAGCACGTCCAGGGCCTCGGGGACCCACCTGCGGCACCACTTCTCGACGTACACCGCGAGCACGGCCGCGGCGAGCGCCCCGAGGACGCCGCCCTGGCCGGGCCTGAGCTCCTGGCCGAACGCGGTGATCTTCGCGACGCCGGGGAAGACGATGATCGCGGCGACCGCGCCGCCGAGGACGGGCGTACCGCCGAACTCCTTGGCGGTGTTGTACCCGACGAAGACGGCGATCAGCGACATGAAGCCGGAGGCGATGGCGGCGAGCGCCGGGACCACGCCGGGCAGCCAGCCCGCGTTCGTCAGAAGGCCGTTCAGCCCGGCGATGATCCCGCAGCCGATGAGCGCCGGGATCAGCGGGACGAAGATGTTCGCGATGCGGCGCAGGAACAGCTTGAAGGGGGTCGCGTTGCGGGCCTTCCGGGCCTCCTTCAACGCGGCTCCCCGGGCGGCCAGTTCGTCCGCCGTGACCGGGTGGGGCGCGGCGGCCGTGCGGGCGTCCTCGACCAGCGCCTCGAACTCCGGGGTGACGCGGGCGACCGTACCCGGGCCCAGCACGATCTGGTACGTGTCGTCCTCGACCACGCCCAGGACCGCGGGCAGCGCCCGCAGGGCCTCGTCGTCGACCAGCGCACGGTCCAGCAGGCCGATGCGCAGCCTGGTCATGCAGTGCGCGATGGATGCGATGTTGTCCGGGCCGCCGACCAGGGGAAGGATCGCGGCGGCTGTGGCGCGGTTCTTGTCAGTGGACATGTGGGGGTCGCCTTGCCGTAGGGGGTGGGGTCAGCGGATCCGGGCGGGGGCCGCGGCGAGGGCCGCGCGCAGGTGGCCCCCCGAAGCGGTGAGCAGCTCGGCGGCCTGCGGGCCGTCGACGCCGCCGAGGACGACGAGGATGGCGTGCTTGACCTCGCCGCCGGTGGCGGTCAGCGCCGCCTCGATCTCCGCGTCGGACGCGCCGGTGGCCAGGGCCACGATGCGGCGGGCGCGGGCGCGCAGCTTCTCGTTCGAGGAGCGCATGTCGACCATCAGGTTCCCGTACGTCTTCCCGAGCCGGATCATCGTGATCGTCGAGATGAGGTTGAGCACGAGCTTCTGCGCCGTACCCGCCTTCAGGCGGGTCGAGCCGGTGAGCAGTTCGGGGCCGACGACGACCTCGATGCCGTGGTCGGCGGCCGCGGTGAGCGCGGAGCCGGCGTTGCAGGACAGCCCGACGGTGAGCGCGCCGCGCGTACGGGCGAACGCGACGGCGCCGATCGCGTACGGGGTGCGGCCGGAGGCGGAGATGCCGACGACGGTGTCGTGCGGACCGATCCCCAGCGCGGTGAGGTCCTCGGCGGCCAGCTCCCCGGAGTCCTCGGCGCCTTCGACGGACGTGACCAGGGCGCCGGGGCCGCCCGCGATGAGGCCGACGACGTCGGCCGGGTCGGTGTTGAAGGTGGGCGGGCACTCGCTGGCGTCCAGGACGCCCATCCGGCCGGCGGTTCCGGCGCCCGCGTAGACGAGGCGGCCGCCGCGGGCCATCCGCTCCGCGATCGCGTCGATCGCGGCGGCGATCGGCGGCAGCTGCGCGGCGACGGCGGCCGCAACGGTGGCGTCCTCGGCGTTCATCGTGCGGGCGATGTCCAGGGTGGACAGCCGGTCGATCTCCGCCAGTTCGGGACGGTAGGCCTCGGTGGTCAGCGTCTCCAGCTGGGCGCGGAGGGCGGCGTACGCGGTCATGGGCGGGACTCCTGACGTGGTGCGGGCGCGGCTGCGGGCCGTTCAGCGGGCGGTGTGGCGGTGGGCGAGGGCCTCGTAGGAGGCGGCGAGGGCGGGGGCGGCGGTCTCGTACGTCTGCTGCGCCACAGCGACGAAGAGGCAGTCGACGACGAGGAGTTGGCTGGTGCGGCTGGACATGGCCGCCGGGCGCAGCTGGGTCTCGCGGGCGGCGGAGGTGGCCAGGACCAGGTCGGCGTAGTGGGCGACGGGGGCGTTCGGGCGGCCGGTGAGGGCGACGGTGGTGGCGCCGCGCTCGAAGGCTGTGCGCAGGGGCTCGATCACGTCGCCGGTGGATCCGGAGTGCGTGATCGCGACGGCGACGTCGCCGGGGCGCAGCTGGACGGCGTTGGTGACGGCGAGGTGGGGGTCGCTGTGGGCGTGCGCGACCAGGCCGATGCGCAGCAGCTTCTGGGCGAGGTCCTGGCCGACGAGGGCGGAGGCGCCGATGCCGTAGATGTCGATCCGGCGGGCGGTCGCGAGGGCGGTGACGGCGGCGGCCAGCTGGGTCAGGTCGAGTGCGGCGGCGGTGTCGGCGAGGGTCTGCGCCTCCTCGCGGGCGAGTTTGGCGACGACGTCGGCGAGCGGGTCGTCGACGGCTATGTCGACGGTGACGGCGGGGGCGGCGCCGGACTCCTGCTGTGCGGCGAGGGCGGCCAGCGCCAGGCGCAGGTCCCGGTAGCCGGGGTAGCCGAGGAGGCGGGCGGTGCGGACGACGGTGGCCTCGCTCGTGCCGGTGCGCGCGGCGAGGGCGGAGACGGTGAGCCGGGCACAGCCGGCCGGGTCGGCGGCGACGGCCTCGGCGACGGCCTGCACGGAGCGGGTCATGGAGGGTCCGAGGCCGCGCACGCGCGCCCGCAGGGCGTGGGCCGGCGGGGCGGGCGGGGTGGGCGAGCCGGGGCGGGGGCCGCGGGTGGGACCGGCCGCCGTGGGCGCGGACGCGCCGGGCCGGGCCGCTTCATGGGCGGTGGGCGCGGCCGGGGCGGCCGGGGCGGTGGGCGCCGACTCGGCCGGGTGGGTCGGGGCCGCCCGCGCCCGCGCCGCCCGGCCCCGCGCCGGGGTCCGCCCGGTGCTGTCGGACGTCGCCGCCGATGACGGGCTGAAAGTTTCCTTCGGTTGCTCGCTCACGTGTGAAATCTATTTTCGGCCGGGGTGGGGGGCAAGGCGCCACAAGGCCCCGGAAAGAGGACCTTCGCCACCGGGGCCACACGGGTCCACAATGAGCCCATGGACCACGCGACCCCCCTGGAACAGGCGCTGCACGTCGCCCGTGCACTTGTTCTCGCCGATCTCGCTGCCGGCGAGGTCGCCGATGCCGACGTCGTCTCCCTCGTCGAGGACTCGGTCACGCACCGCCGGTGGTGGGTGGAGCAGTGGCCGGAGGGGGTCGGCTACCTTGCCGGACTCGTCGCCCAGGACGTGCAGGACGCGCTCCTGGAGAAGTACGGGCGCTGGCCGCTGTGCCCGGTCTGCGCGCACGGCGAGCCGCACGCGCTGGACGTGGAGCCGGAACTGGGACCCGACCCGCACTGGGTCTGCTCGGAGGCGGGCGTGCGCGTGGCGGCGGTGGGCGGCCTCGGCCCGGTCCTGCGCCCGTGACCGTCTACATCGACCCGCCGACCTGGCCGGGTCATGGCCGCATGTGGTCGCACCTGGTCAGCGACGTCTCGTACGAGGAGCTGCACGCGTTCGCGGCGGCCATCGGCTGCCCGCCCCGCGCCTTCGAACGGGACCACTACGACGTCCCCTCCCACCGCTACGCGGCCGCGGTCGAGGCGGGGGCGGTGGAGATAGGCAGCAAGGAACTCGTCCGCCGCATCACCGAGGCCGGCCTGCGCCGCCCGAAGGGACGGGCGCAGGCGTAGGGCGGGGTGATGCGGCAGGGGCCCTAGGGCGTGTCTGACGGAGGTCCGTGGTGAAGGAGCGGTGTCCGGTGCGTGCTCTCGGCGTGCCGGCCGGATGCCCCCGTACTGGACGTACTTGGGCTTTC
>NZ_JBEZLA010000024.1:0-42106 GCF_040651925.1 Streptomyces sp. NPDC048349
GCGCGGCTTCCTGTTCGCCATGTTCTCCATCATGGACATCCCTTCCCGGGCACGCGCCCAGATCTCCGGATGTCCGCCAAACCGGAACAACCTCAGGCCGTCTGGGGTGAACTACCCGCACGAGACAGCGACCAGAGGCACATCCGGGCCGGTGGGGCGCGTCAGATCGCTACGCGCTCCCCACCGACCGCGTCCGACAGTCGTGGCGGGCTGCTCATATGCCGCCCACCGTCCCTATGAGCGTCTCCATCACGCGACAGCGCCAGCTCCAGCACTCTGCCAGGCAGCTCCCACGTCCCGTTGTCCGCTCGGCGGATCGCCGGCAGTCGGCAGTCGTCACGCACCACCGCGCCGGCGACCAATACGGAGTGCTTCGGACTAGGCATCGAAGTCGTACTCCAGCACGTAGGAAGCGGAGTCCAGGATCATCTCGTTGACCTCAACGACCCGCCCGCCCTCGGCGAACGCCGTGCGGACGATCTGGATGACAGGCGTACCCATGGTGAGCGCGAGCCGCTCGGCCTCGTCGGCTGACGGCATACGGGAGCGCACCTCCTCGCGGAAGTGAACGGGCTTGTGGCCCAGCTCGGCCAGGCGCGCGTACGCGCCACCGGGGCCGGTGTCGGTCTGGGTGATGGCAGAGTCGGCGACGAGGTCCGACGGCAGGTACGAGATTGCGAAGAGCACCGGCTTGCCATCAAGGACGAAGCGACGGCTGCGCACCCAGACCCGAGACCCTGGGGGAATGTCGAGGGCATCGGCGATGCAGCTGTCCGCCTCCTCTTCGCGCACATCGATCTGATCGACGACGAGCTCTCGGTCTTCCGTATCGGTGGACCAGATCGAACGGCCCGACCCCCACTGCTCCTGTGCCAGCCGCTGGATACCGCGCCGCCGCAGGGGCTTGAACGCCCGGACGAAGACACCAGCGCCCTTCCGCGCCTCCGCGAGGCCTTCGTTCTGGAGTACGCCGAGGGCCTGACGTGCGGTCATCCGGGCGACCTCGTACGTGGCCATCAGATCGTTCTCGCCTGGCAGACGGTCCCCCGGCCTGTACTCGCCCGACTGGATGGCCGTCCTCAGCGCATCGGCGATCCGCTGGTACTTCGGCCGGCGGGCGCTGCCCTGGGTGGTCATGAAACCGATCACTCCTTCTCTTCTCTAGACACCCTATGGCCAGGGATAGCGCACTGCCCGTCCCGTCCGGTCGACACAACAGCCCCTGCCACGGACGCGTTGGTATGGGTGGCCGCAGTGGTCAACCCCAGTTCGGATCTGCTCGACCGGGCGCTGGTCGGCTGGGAGCGCTTCCTCGACACCTTTGGGAAGGTGTCCGATGAGTGAGTGCTACGAGTACGTGCCGCACCGACTCCTGCGGCGTCGGGTGCGCGACATCGCGTCCGGAGTCGAGGGCGAACTGATGGCCGTGATCAACGAGAACGTGTCGGATTCCGTCGTCTACGAGCACTGGATGGAACTGGCGTACATCCGGGGCACTTCCGGCCGCGAATTCACCACCGCAGTCGACAACATCCAGCCCGCCGATGTAGCTCAAGACGACTGTCGGACGCGGTCGATGGGGAGCGTGTAGCGATCTGACGCGCCCACCGCGTGGAATGCCCTTCTGGTCGCTGTCTGGTTCGGGTTGAGCCACAGACGGCCGCCGGACGCCTAGATAGGAGGAGCGCGTAGCGATTTGACGCGCCGCCCGTCTCGCCGGGTGCTTCTGGTCGCTGTCTGGTGCGGGTTGGACCCCGGACGGCCGTCGGACGCTGAGATGTGAGGAGCGCGTAGCGATTTGATGCGCCCGCCGGCCCCGCCTTCGGGGGTCATGGGGCTGGGCGGGGGCGTGGCTCCCTGCAACCTGGGAGCCGGTCCCTGATGGCGAATGGCTGTGATCGTGAACCAGTGGACCGTTCTTTTGGGGGCTTCCCGTCAGTCCTTGTCTTTCCGGGGCGGGACGGTCTGTCAAGGGTGGCCGGAGGCCATCGCGAAGCGACGCGACGAAGGAGCGCCCTTGACAGGCCGGCCCGGCCCGGAAGGACTATGGGACTGGCGGGAAACCCCCAAACCCTCCCTGATCGGCATCGACCGGAATCAGGCCCCCCGAAGCCCCCGCCCGGCAAGACGGTCCGCCCCGCACCGCCGCCGAGGGGGCGGGTGGGCAACCGCGGGCCGGGGGCGGCTGCTCGAGGGGGTGAAAGTCCCGCGCACGCGTGAACCCGTACCCCCCGCCCCCTAGAACGCCGGGCGTTCCGGGTCCAGGGTCGGGAGGCCCGAGGTCGGGGACGAGGCGAGGGCGAAGCGGCGCTGGGGGATGCGTCCCGCGCGGAACGCCAGCCGCCCCGCCGACACCGCGTCCCGCATGGCGGCAGCCATCAGCACCGGCTCCTGGGCGCGGGTGACCGCCGAGGCCAGCATCACCGCCGCGCAGCCGAGCTCCATCGCCAGCGCCGCGTCGGACGCCGTGCCGGCCCCCGCGTCCAGGATCACCGGGACCCCGGCCCGTTCCGTGATCAGCTCGAAGTTGTGCGGGTTGCGGATGCCCAGCCCCGACCCGATCGGCGACCCCAGCGGCATGATCGCCGCGCAGCCCACGTCCTCCAGCTTGCGCGCGAGCACCGGGTCGTCGTTCGTGTAGGGCAGCACCGTGAAGCCCTCGTCCACCAGGGTCTCGGCCGCGTCCAGCAGCTCGACCCCGTCCGGCAGGAGGGTCCGCTCGTCCGCGACCACCTCCAGCTTGATCCAGTCCGTGCCCAGGGCCTCCCGCGCGAGGCGCGCCGTCAGCACGGCCTCGCCCGCCGTGAAGCAGCCGGCCGTGTTCGGGAGCACCGCGATGCCGAGCTTCGCAAGCACGGAGAGGACGGAGCCCTGGACCGTCGGGTCCAGCCGCCGCATCGCCACCGTCGTGAGTTCGGTGCCGGAGGCCACCAGGGCCCGTTCCAGTACGTCCAGGCTCGGCGCCCCGCCCGTACCCATGATCAGGCGGGAGGAGAAGGTCCGGCCGCCGAGCGTGAAGAGGTCGTCCGCCATTTCGCTCAGCCTCCCTGGACCGCGGTGAGGATCTCGACCCGGTCGCCGTCGCCCACCGGCGTGGCCGGCCACTGCCCGCGGGGGACCACGGTCTCGTTGAGTGCGGCGGCGACCCCGGAGGGCGCCGCGGTCAGGGTGGCGACCACCGCGTCGAGCGTGGTGCCGGCCGCGATCTCGCGCGGCTCGCCGTTGACGGAGATGGTCATGCGTACGACTCCTGACGTGCGACGGAGAACCGGCGGGGGGTGAAGGGGCGGGCGATCGGCGGCAGTTCGCCGGTGGTCAGCAGATCGGCCATCACCTCGCCGGTGAGCGGGGTCAGCAGCACCCCGTTGCGGTAGTGCCCGGTGGCCAGGTGCAGGCCCGGCAGGTCGGTCGGGCCGAGCAGCGGGGCGTTGTCGGGGGAACCGGGGCGCAGTCCCGCCCGGGTCTCCACCAGCGGGAGTTCGGTGATGCCGGGCACCAGTTCATGGGCGTCGCGCAGGAGTTCGTAGACCCCGCCCGCCGTGACCGTGGTGTCCCAGCCGAGTTCCTCGCTGGTGGCGCCGATGACCAGTTCGCCGCTCTCGCGCGGCACGAGGTAGACGTGGCTGCCGCGCACGACCGCCCGCACGGTCCGCGACAGGAACGGCGCGTAGGCGGGCGGCACCGACAGGCGCAGCACCTGCCCCTTCACCGGCCGTACGGGGGCCGCCACCTCCGGCGGTACGCCGGCCAGCCGGCCGCTGAGCGAGCCCGCAGCCAGCACCACCTGGTCCGCCCGCAGCTGCGTGCCGTCGTCGAGCAGGGCGCCGGCCGCCCGGTCCCCGGCGACCAGCAGCCGCTCCGCGCCCGCCCGGTGGACGCCCACCCCGGCGCGCTCGCAGGCGGCCAGCAGGGCCGCGGCGAGCCGGCGCGGGTCGACCTGGTGGTCGCCGTCCACGCGCAGCCCGCCGCGCACGCCCGGGGCCAGCATCGGCTCCAGGCGGCGGCATTCACGGCCCGTGAGCCATTCGGAGTCCAGGCCGCAGCGGCGCTGGAGGGCGTGCAGCTCGCGCAGGTGGAGCCGGTCGTCGGCGTCCAGGGCGACGGCGAGGGTGCCGCAGGCGCGGTAGCCGATGTCCAGACCGCCGCTCGCCTCGGCGAGCTCGGCGGCGAACTCCGGATACCGGGCGGCGGAGGCCAGGCCGAGGCCCAGCAGGGCCTCCTCGCCGTAGTGCAGCTCCGTGACGGGGGCGAGCATCCCGGCCGCGACCTGGGCGGCCCCGCCGCCGGGGGCCGGGTCGGCCAGTACGGTGCGCAGGCCCCGCCGGGCGGCCCGCCAGGCGGTGACGAGCCCGATGATCCCGCCCCCGATGACGAGGACGTCGGATCCCTTTCGAGATGAGTGCATGGGCGTCCAGCCCCTCCCTTCGCCGGCATGACCCGGATCAGGTTCGTACGGTCGGAGGCCGTCCAGCCTCCCTCTCAGCCCGGTGCGCCCGGACTCCCGCGATAGGTACGGTGGCCAGACTAACCCCGCCGTGGACGGCGGGTAAGGGGCGCCTATTCCTGACGGCCCGTCAGGTGAATAGGGTGTCCAGGTGAACGAGCAGACGGAACAGACTGAGAGCGGCGTCGTCATCGTGGGCGCCGGAATGGCCGGTGTGCAGACCGCGGTCGCCCTGCGCGAGCGCGGATTCACCGGGCCCCTGACCCTCCTGGGCGCCGAGCCCCACCAGCCCTACGACCGGCCCCCGCTGTCCAAGGCGGTCCTGCTCGGCAAGGCCGAGGACTCGGCCTTCGACGTGGACTTCGAAGGGCTGGGCATCGCCCTGCGGCTCGGCGTGGAGGTCACAGGGCTGCGGGCCGCCGCACGCGAGCTGGACACCGAGGCGGGGCCGGTCCCCTACGAGGTCCTCGTCCTGGCCACCGGTGCGCAGCCGCTGACCCTGCCGGGAACCGACGGGGTCCAGGGCGTGCACCTGCTGCGCACCCTGGACGACGCGGCGCGGCTGCGCCCCGTGCTGGCGGCCGCGCCGTCGGTCGTGGTCGTCGGCGCCGGCTGGATCGGCGCGGAGTTCGCCACCGCCGCCCGGGAGGCGGGCTGCGAGGTGACCGTGGTCGAGGCCGCGGACCGGGTCCTGGCGGGCGCGCTGCCCGCCGAGGTGGCCGAGCCGATGGCCGGCTGGTACGGGCAGGCGGGCGCCGAGCTGATCACCGGAGCGAAGGTCGCCGGGGTCGAGGAGGGCCGGGTGCTGCTCGCGGACGGGCGCACCCTGCCGGCGGGCGCGGTGGTCGTGGGCATCGGCGCCCGCCCCGCCACCGGGTGGCTGGCCGGGACCGGCGTGGAGCTCGGCGCGGACGGCTCGGTCACCGCCGACGCCCACCTGCGGACCTCGCTGCCCGGGGTGTACGCGGTCGGCGACTGCGCCTCCTTCCCCTCGGCCCGCTACGGCACCCGGCTGCTGGTGCACCACTGGGACAACGCGCTCCAGGGGCCGCGGACGGTCGCCGCGAACATCCTGGCCGGGGAGCCGGTCGAGGCCTACGACCCGGTCCCGTACTTCTGGTCCGAGCAGTTCGGACGCTTCGTCCAGTACGCCGGTCACCACGGCGGGGCCGACACCCTGCTGTGGCGGGGCGACCCGGCGGATCCGGCCTGGTCGGTGTGCTGGCTGGCGGACGGCGCCCTGGTGGCGGTCCTGGCCGTCGGCCGGCCCCGCGACTTGGCGCAGGGCCGCCGCCTGATCGAGACGGGGGTGCCCGTCGACCCCGCCAAGGTCCGCGACCCCGGGACCGCGCTGAAGTCGGCACCGGCCTGACCGCGCAGCCGCGGGCGACCGGCTCCGCGACCCGGACGGCTCGCTCCGGTACCGGCGGCCGATCCGAGGTGGCAGGCTTGTCCCCGTGACCGAGATTGACGCAAAGATCGATTCCCTTGTCCCCTCATGGCTCTACCTCCCCGACATCGCGGAGATGCTCGACATCGAGGTGACCCGGGTCCGCCAGATGGTCAAGGAGGGCCAGCTGATCGCCGTGCGCCGGGGTGAGAACCGCGCCCTGCAGGTGCCGGCCCCCTTCATCGACGGCGACAAGGTCGTGAAGGGCCTCGTCGGTCTGCTGACCGTGCTGCGCGACGACGGCTTCTCCGACGAGGAGATCCTGGAGTGGCTCTTCACGGCGGACCCGACCCTGCCCGGCACCCCCGCGCAGGCGCTGAGCGAGAATCGCGGCACGGAGGTCAAGCGTCGCGCCCAGGCGCTCGCCCTCTGACCCGATCCGCATCCGCTCCACCGCGGTGTGCGGGCCCCGGCGGCCCGTACACCGCCTCCATCACGGGGGGTACACCCATGCAGCTGTCCGACGCCCGGCTCTACCTGTGCACGGACGCCCGCAAGCGGCAGGGTGACCTCCCGGCGTTCCTGGACGCCGTCCTGGCCGGCGGCGTGGACATCGTCCAGCTCCGGGACAAGGGCATGGAGGCGGGGGAGGAGCTCGAACACCTCCAGGTGTTCGCCGAGGCCGCCCGCCGCCACGGCAAGCTGCTCGCCGTGAACGACCGGGCCGACGTCGCCCACGCCATCGGCTCCGACGTGCTCCACCTCGGCCAGGGCGACATCCCCGTACCCGCCGCCCGCGCCATCCTCGGCGGCCCCGACTCCGTCCTCATCGGCCGCTCCTGCCACGCCGAGGCCGAGGTCGACGCGGCCGTGGCCGAGCCCGGCGTGGACTACTTCTGCACCGGCCCCTGCTGGCCCACCCCCACCAAGCCCGGCCGCCACGCCCCCGGCCTCGGACTCGTCCGGTACACGGCCTCGCTCGAGCAGGACCGGCCCTGGTTCGCCATCGGCGGCATCGACAGCGGAAATCTGGACGAGGTGCTGGACGCCGGAGCCACCCGCGTCGTCGTGGTCCGTGCCCTCACCGAGGCCTCCGACCCCGGTGCGGCCGCCGCGGACCTGGCCAAGCGCGTCCGCGCCCGCCTCGGCTAGGGCGGCCCCCGGCAGCCCGGGTGTCCAAAAACGTGTCCAAAACATGGACACCGCTTCGGTGACCGGCAGGCCGCGTCTAACCTGCCCGTATGGCCTCTGGTACCGCTTCCACCTGGTCGGATCGTGCACACACGGTCCGCGACCTCCTCGCGTCCGGGCGCTCGTACTCCTTCGAGTTCTGGGCCCCCAAGACGGAGAAGGGCGAACGCAACCTCTGGAACGCGCTGCGCCGGGTCGAGGCGGTGTCCCCGAGCTTCGTCTCCGTGACCTACGGAGCCGGCGGCTCCACCCGCGGCGGCACCGTCCGGGCCACCGAGCAGATCGCCTCGGACACCACCTTGACCCCGGTCGCCCACCTCACCGCCGTGGACCACTCCGTCGCCGAGCTGCGCCACGTCATCGGCCAGTTCGCCGACGCCGGAATCCGCAACATGCTCGCCCTGCGCGGTGACCCGCCGGGCGACCCGATGGCCGAGTGGAAGGCCCACCCGGACGGCGTGCACTACGCCGCCGACCTGGTCCGGCTGCTCAAGGAGTCCGGCGACTTCTGCGTCGGCGTCGCCGCCTTCCCCGAGATGCACCCGCGTTCGACGGACTGGGATACGGACATCCGGTATTTCGTGGACAAGTGCCGCGCGGGCGCCGACTATGCGATCACCCAGATGTTCTTCGATCCGGAGAATTATCTGCGGCTGCGCGACAGCGTCGAGAAGGCGGGCTGCGAGACCCCGATCATCCCCGAGGTCATGCCTGTTGTGGGCATCAAGCAGCTCGACCGGCTGCCCCAACTCAGCAACGCGCTCTTCCCCGCGGACGTGAAAGACCGCATGCTCGCCGTCAAGGACGACCCGGCCGCTGTACGCTCCATTGGCATCGAGTTCGCCACGGAGTTCTGCGCGCGGCTGCTGTCCGAGGGTGTCCCAGGGCTGCACTTCATCACGCTGAACAACTCCACGGCGTCTCTCGAGATCTACGAGAACCTGGGCCTGCACCAGCGGGCCTGACCGGCGGGCCCCCGTTCCCTGGGCGGCCGGCCGTACCGAGAGGGGCCATGCATGGGTATGACGGTCCTCTACATCGCGTTCGGCTTCGTCGCGCTGTGGTTGCTTGCCGAGGTCCTGATGCAGTACAAGGCCCGGCTCCGCTGGCGCCTGCTCGCCTTCACCGGCTTCCTCGGCGTGGTCGCCGGGGTGGTCCTGCCGTCGGTGCCGGTCATCGGCGCCGGCGCGGCCGCGTTCGCGGTGGGCCAGACCCTGGTGACGCTGTCCTTCCGCAAGGGCTTCGAGGCCGGCTGGGCGCTGCGGCGCGGCGGGGAACCCGTACGGCAGTCCGGGCGCCGCCGCTCCGGCGGCCCGCGTCCGGAACCGGCGCTCCGGGTCACCGCGCTGGAGTACGAGGGCGCGGACGGGTCCGTGGACGGGGCCGCCGACGGGCATGAAGTCCGCGCCTCCGCGCGGCAGTTCCAGGCCGCGGCCGACGAGGTCTACAGCCCGCAGCCGATGCCCGACGACACCGGCTCCTACGGGATACAGAGCTTCGCCCCCGACGCGGGCCAGACGGCCGCTTTCGCCCCGCAGTTCGGCACGGGCGAGCAGGACGCCCACCAGTACGCCGCCTACTACGACCCCACGGGCCAGGGCGGGGGCACCGGGTACGACTACTCCGGCGGCTATCAGACGGGCGAGCAGCAGCAGGTCTACGCCGCCTACTCGGACCCGTACATCGGCACCGGCGGGGGCATCGGCCAGCCCGGGGCCTACGACTACGCCAACGACGCGAACTACGCGGGGTACTCCGCCTACCCGCAGTACCCCGACTACGGGCAGCAGCAGTACTCCACGGACACCCCGCCCGGCGGGGTCTGGGTCCCGCAGCAGCGCTCCACCGACGGGGGCGCCCAGCCCTACCCGGCGGACGAGCAGGCCCAGCAGCCGCAGCAGTACCCGTACCCGCAGCAGGGCGAGTACGAGCAGTACCGCTACTGAGACCCGGCCGGACGCGGGCCGGTCACCGGGAGCCGGTGCCACGAGCCCGTGCCGGTGCCGGTCACTGGGAGCCGCGGAACCCGGCGCCCTCCACGATCAGCCCGGCCACCAGCGCGCCGGTCATCCCCGCGTGCGCCAGCCCGCCGCCGGGATGCGCCCAGCCGCCCGCGCGGTACAGCCCCGCCACGGCCGTGGTGTTGGCCGGGTACAGCAGCCGCCCCCCGGCGCCCGCGAGGGCGGGGGCGGGCACCGAGCCGCCCGGGGCGCCGGTGGCCGCCTCGATGTCGGCGGGGGTGTGCGCCTCGTGCCACAGCAGCCGCTCCCGCAGCCCCGGTACGGCCTTCCCGGCGAGTTCCAGCAGCCCCTCGGGCGTGGCGTCCCGCGCGTCCCCCGGTCCGCACACGGCGGTCACGGTGACCGCCTCGTGGTCCGCGTCGGGGCGGGTCGCAGGGTCTTCGGGGCGCAGGACGGTGACGTCCAGGCCGGCGGAGTGCACGAGGGTGCGGTGGACGGTTCCCGCGGGGCGGGCGCCGCTCAGGGCGAGGAAGAGGGTGAGCCGGCTGGGCAGGTCCTCCCCGCGGGCGGGCACCCCCTCGCGCGGAAGGGGCCCCTGGGCCTGCGGCAGCAGCCGCGGGTCGATCCCGCAGACGACCGAGTCGGCTTCCACCTCGCTGCCGTCGGCCAGCAGCAGACCGGCCGCACGGCCCCCGGCGGTGCGGACCTCCCGGACCTCCGCGCCGAAGACGAACTCCACCCCCCGCTCCCGGCAGCGCTCGTGGACGGCGGTGGCCAGCGCGCGCATCCCGCCGCGCACGTACCAGCTGCCGAAGGTCTGCTCCATGTACGGCAGCACCGCGGCGGAGCCGGGGGCCCGGGCGGGGTCGATCCCGTACGCGCCCACCAGGCCGGTCAGCAGCTCCCCGAGGCCGCCGCCCAGCTCCCGGCCGGCCACTTCGGCGAGGGTGGGGGGCCGCCGGCGCAGCAGGCCGCTGCGGCGCAGGGCGGGGTACGGGTCGGCGGCCAGGGCCCGGGGATCCGCAGGCAGCGGCTCCTCCAGCAGGGGGCGGCGGGTGGCGTCCCAGGCGTCGCGGGCACGGCCCAGCACGCCGTTCCAGCGCTCGCCCGCGCCCTGGCCGAAGGCAGCGTCGAGGGCGGCGGCCACGCCGCCGCGTGAGGCGCCGGGGAGGGAGACGTCCACGCCGTGGTGCGGCAGGACGTGCCGGACGGCCGGGTCCACCTGCGCCATGTCCACGCAGGTCTCCAGCGACCGCTTGCCGGTCTTGACGAACAGGTCGCGGTAGACGGCGGGCAGGTGCAGCAGGCCGGGTCCGGTGTCGAAGGCGAAGCCCTCGCGTTCGTACCGTCCGACGGCGCCCCCGTACGTCGCCCCGCGCTCGTACACCGTCACCCGGTGCCCTGCCACGGCCAGCCGGGCCGCCGTCGCCATCGCGCCCATCCCGGCGCCGATCACCGCAATTCGTGCCATGCGCAGGAGCCTATCGAGGGCGGTCGGCAGGGTCAGCGGGGTGGGGCCCCGGTGGTGTGGGCCCGGGCCTCGGCGGCGAGGCGCTTCTCCTCACGGCGCTGGGCGCGGCGGCGCAGGAAGCGGCGGATCCGGGTCCAGAGGAAGATCAGCAGGGCGAGGCCGGCGGCCAGCAGGACGGCCGCGATGATCGCGGCGGCCTCGGGGTTGAACATCGCGAAGGTGACGAGGCCGGCCACCCCGAGGTCCTCGGCGGTGCTCACCACGATGTTGCTGAGCGGCTCGGGCGAGGTGTTGATCGCCATCCGGGTGCCGGCCTTGACGAAGTGACTGACCAGGGCGGTGGATCCGCCCACCGCACCGGCGGCGATGTCGGAGAGCGAACCGCTCTGGCCGGCCAGCAGCGCGCCCACGACGGCGCCGGAGACCGGGCGGATCACGGTGTGGGCCGCGTCCCAGACCGAGTCCACGTACGGGATCTTGTCGGCGACCGCCTCGCACAGGAACAGCACGCCCGCGACGATCAGCACGTCGGTGCGTTGCAGCGAGGCCGGAACCTCGTCGGTCAGGCCGGTCGCGCCGAAGATGCCGAGCAGGAGGACCACGGCGTATGCGTTGATCCCACTGGCCCAGCCGCTGGTGAAGACCAGGGGGAGCACACTCATCTGATCATCATGCCGTAGAAAGGGCGGCCAGAGCGGGCACACCGCGCAACGGCCGCAGAGCAGTGAGGGGACGGAAGCCCGCAGGCTTCCGTCCCCTCACGCACGCTGTCCGGGGCTACTGCCCCTGCTCGTCGCGGCGGCGCTGCCACCGTTCCTCGATGCGGGTCATCATCGACCGACGCTGCCGGTTCTGGCCACGGGCCGAACCGCCTGCACTTCCGGAGACGGGCTGCTCGCCAGGCTTGGGTGCCTTGCGCCAACCGGTGACCACGAGGACCGTGCAGCCCAGCATGACGAGAAACCCCACCACACTGACCCAGAGCACGTCCTGCCAGATCACACCGGCCATGAGGAGCGCGATACCGACCACAATGCCTGCGACTGCCTGGTAGACCCGTCGCCGGGTGTACGTGCGCAGCCCGCTTCCCTCAAGCGCTGTCGCGAACTTGGGATCTTCGGCGTACAGCGCTCGCTCCATCTGCTCGAGCATTCGCTGCTCGTGCTCCGAGAGCGGCACGGGAGTCCTCCTCATCCGTCGGTCGCGGGGGGTAGCGACCAGGGGTCCCCTTCAGGATAGGCGGGGAATCGCCCCCGTGATACCCGCCCTCTACGCCACGTTCTCAAATAGATCAGTCGTGGATCAGTCTTGGACCAGCTTGAAAACGATCCGTGCCGCCGCGGGAACGGTCACTGAGGCGCTTATTCCCCAATGGCACGTCCGCCATGCCGGTCACTGCCCCGATCATACGGGGCCGATCGGCGGTTCGGAGGGTGTGTGGCCGACTCCGCCCGAGGAAGATCGCAGATCAGGACTGCTTCTCGCCCAGGACGTGCAACTGCGTGGCCACCGCGTGGAAGGCCGGCAGCTCCGCCGCGGCTTCTTCCAGGCGCATCAGCGCCTCCACGGCGCCCGGCTCGGTGTCCACCAGCACACCCGGGACGAGGTCGGCGAAGATCCGCACCCCGTGGACGGCGCCGACCGCCAGGCCGGCCCCGCCGACCAGCTCGGCGAGCGTCTCGGCGGTGAAGCGGCGGGGCACCGGGTCGCCCGAGCCCCAGCGGCCGGCCGGGTCGGTGAGGGCGGTACGGGCCTCCGTGAAGTGCCCGGCCAGCGCGCGGGCGAGCACGGCTCCGCCGAGTCCGGCGGCCAGCAGGCTCAGGACGCCGCCGGGGCGCAGGGCCGCCACCGCGTTGGCGACGCCCTCGGCCGGGTCGTCCACGTACTCCAGCACGCCGTGGCAGAGCACGACGTCGTAGGCGTCCCGCTCGACCACGTCCAACAGGCCCTGGGCGTCGCCCTGGACCCCGCGGACGAGGTCGGCGACGCCGGCCTCGGCCACCCGGCGCTCCAGCCCGAACAGTGCGTTCGGGCTGGGGTCGACCACGGTGACCCGGTGGCCCAGACGGGCCACCGGCACGGCGAACTTCCCGGTGCCGCCGCCGGTGTCGAGCACGTCCAGGACATCCCGGCCGGTCGCCTTCACCCGGCGGTCGAGCGCCTCCTTGAGGACCTCCCACACCACGGCGGTGCGGAGGGAGGCACGGGGGCGGGAAGTGTCCGACACGGCAGATGGCTCCTCGGCGCGGTAGGCAAGGGGTGAGCGGTCAGTGCCCCACCCGGCCCCACCTTATTGCCTTCCGCACGCAGGGCCCGTCTTTGGGCTCGGGCCCCTTCGGCTCACCCCTCCTCGGGCCCCCTCGGCTCATCCCGCCTCGAGCCCCTTCGGCTCACCCCTCCTCGGCCCCCTTCGGCTCATCCCGCCTCGGGCCGTTCCGGGCGGGGCTGCGGCAGTGTCTGCTGCGGCGGCTGGATCGCGAGCATCCGCTCCACCAGGCGCAGGAACATCGAGACCGCGCGCACCAGATCGTCCGCGTCCCGGCTGCCCGCCGCGTCCGGTATCCCCGCCTCGGCCCGGGCCCGGCGCGCGGCGCCGGAGGCGAAGAGCGCACTCCACTCGGCCAGCTCCGGCGCTATCTCCGGCAGGACCTCCCACGCGCTGCGGATCCTCGGCCGCCGCCGGGGGTTCACCGGTTCGGGCCGCCCGCGGGCGGCGAGCACCGCGGCTGCGGCGCGCAGCGCGGCCAGGTGGGCGGTGGCGTACCGCTCGTTGGGCCGGGGGAGCAGGGCGGCCTCGGCCAGGCCGTTGCGGGCCTTGGCGAGCAGGTCGAGGGCTGCCGGCGGAGCCGCCGACCTCCGCAGGACCGGGTGGACAGGGGACGGGGACGGTGTGGCCATGACGAACCTCCTGTCGATGCGTTGCCTCCATCGTGACCGCCCCCACTGACAATCGCGCTGACCTGCGATTTTGTGGGTTCTGTGGGGGTAACTGCCCCCCGCTGGGCACCTGGTGCGAAGAAAGCTGGTAGTTTTTGAACTGACCGGTCAGTTTAAAAAGAAGGGGGACGGTGTGGACAGCCCGCACGGCGCGGCCGTCAAAGCCGAGGGCTTCGGACTCAAGGGACCGCGCGGCTGGGCCTTCCGGGGCATCGGCATCGACGCGGAGCCCGGCTCGCTCATCGCGGTCGAGGGCCCTTCCGGAAGCGGCCGCACCTGCCTGCTCCTGGCGCTCACCGGACGGATGAAGCCCACCGAGGGACACGCCGAGGTCGGCCGCCACAGACTGCCGAAGAGGATGGCCGCGGTCCGCCGGATCGCCGCCCTCGGCCCGGTCAGCGGGGTCAACGAGCTCGACCAGGCCCTCACCGTCGCCGAGCAGCTGCGCGAGGGCGCCCTGCTCCAGCGCCGCTACGAGGGTCCCGTCCGCGCCCTGCTGCGCCCCCGCGGCGAGCGCCGCGCGAGCGCCGCGGCCCGGATCGCCGCCGCCCTGGACACCGCGGGACTGGACCTCGCCACCCTGCCCAAGGGGCCCCGCACCTCCGTACGGGACCTGGAGCGCCTGGAGTCCGTACGGCTGTCCGTGGCCATCGCCCTGCTCGGCTCGCCGCGGCTGCTGGCCCTGGACGACCTCGACCTGAAGCTCTCCGACGCCGAGCGCGCCGAGGCCTGGGCCCTGCTCCGCCGGGTCGCCGCCGCCGGGACCACCGTCCTCGCGGTGTGCAGCGAGGCCCCCGACGATGCGCTCGTCCTGCGGACCGGCCCGGCGGGGCCGGCCGACGGGGCGGACGGGGCCGGGGCCGCAGCCGAGAACGACGGCACCCGGACGGCCACGGACACCGACACGGACACCGGCACCGACCCGGACACCGACACGGACACGGACACCGGCACCGACACGGACACCGACACCGACACCGAAGACACGAAGGGGGCGGACGATGCGCTCGCCGAAGCTGGCCGCGCTTGAGCTGAAGCGGTTCGGGCGGGGGAAGCTGCCCCGGGCCGCCCTCGTCGCGCTGCTCCTGCTGCCACTGCTCTACGGAGCCCTGTACCTCTGGTCCTTCTGGGACCCGTACAGCCGCCTCGACAAGGTGCCCGTCGCCCTCGTCAACTCCGACCAGGGCGCCACCGTCGACGGCAAGCGCATCGACGCCGGCGACGAGATCACCAAGAAGCTCCACGACAGCAAGACCTTCGACTGGCACGAGGTCAGCGCGCAGGAGGCCGCCAAGGGCCTGGAGAACGGGACGTACTACCTGTCCCTGACCATGCCGGCCGACTTCAGCGAGAAGATCGCCTCCAGCGCGGGCGAGGACCCCGCCACCGGCGCCCTCCAGGTCCGCACCAACGACGCCAACAACTACATCGTCGGCTCGATCTCGCGCACCGTCTTCTCCGAGGTCCGCTCGGCGGCGTCCACCAATGCCTCCCGCGGGTTCCTCGACAAGATCTTCGTGAACTTCTCCGACCTGCACGACAAGACCGCCGAGGCCGCCGACGGCGCCGACCAGCTCAAGGACGGCGCGGGCAAGGCCCAGGAGGGCGCGAAGGAGCTCGCCGACGGCCTCGACACGGCCGAGCAGAAGAGCGGCGAGCTCGCGGGCGGCCTGCAGAAGCTCAACTCGGGCGCCGCCAAGCTGGAAAAGGGCTCCAAGGACGTCGCCGCCGGCACCCAGAAGCTCGCCAACACGGTCAACGGCGCCGCCGACAAGGCCCGCCCCTTCGTCCGGGACCCCAAGAACCTGGCGGACACCGCCGAGCTGGTCGCCGACACCGCGAAGGTGGTCAAGAACCACCTCGACACCTTCGCCGAGAAGGCCCCGGCCGCGGCCTCCGCCGCCAAAAAGGCCTCCGCCGGCGCGGACGCGTACTACACCAAGCACTGCGTCACCCCCGGCAAGGAGCCGCACCTGGCCTCCTGCCCCGACCTGAAGAAGATCAAGGACGACGCGGCCGAGGCCGCCGAACTCGCCGGGGACGTCAGCACCCTCGTCAAGAACGCGAACGGCGACGTCGCCAAGCTCCGCACCCAGCTGACGGACCTGGAGAAGAAGGCCCGCCTCCTCGTCGACAAGGCCCCCGGCCTCGCCTCCGACCTCGAAGCGGCCGTCGCCGAGGTCAACGCCCTCAACGACGGCGCCCACCAGGTCGCCTCCGGCATGGCCCAGCTGCACACCGGCCTCGGCACCGCCACCACCGGCTCCGGCGCCCTCCAGGAGGGCGTGGGCAAGCTCGGCGACGGCGCGCACACCCTGAGCGGCGGCATGTACAAGCTCGTCGACGGCAGCGGTGAGCTCGCCGGCGGCCTGCACCAGGGCGCCGACAAGATCCCCGACTACGACCAGCAGCAGCGCGACGCCCGCACCGAGGTCATGGCCGATCCGGTCCGGCTCGCCAACCAGTCCCTGCACAAGGCGCCCAACTACGGCACCGGCTTCGCCCCGTACTTCATCCCGCTGTCCCTCTGGGTCGGCGCGATGGTCGCCTACATGCTCATCGCCCCGCTCAACCGCCGGGCCCTGGCCGCCGGAGCCTCGCCCTGGCGGATCGCCCTCGCCGGCTGGCTGCCCGTGGCGGGCCTCGGCGCCGCGCAGGTGGGCCTGCTCATGGCCGTGCTCCACTGGGGTCTCGGCCTGGAGATGGCCCGCCCGGCCCTCACCGTCGGCTTCCTGATGCTGGTCACCGGCTGCTTCGCGGCGATCGTCCAGTGGCTCAACGCCAAGTTCGGCGCCGCCGGGCGGATCCTGGTGCTCGCCGTCCTGATGCTCCAGCTGACCTCGGCGGGCGGCACCTACCCCGTACAGACCAGCCCGGGCTTCTTCAACGCCATCCACCCGTACCTGCCGATGTCGTACGTCGTGGAGAGCCTGCGCCGCCTCATCACGGGCGGCGACCTCGCCCCCGTGTGGCAGGGCGGCGCGGTCCTGGTGGCCTTCACGGCCGGCGCCCTGGCCCTCACCGCACTCGCCGCCCGCGGCAAGCAGGTGTGGACCATGGACCGGCTGCACCCGGAACTGAGCCTCTGAGGAGCCGGTGACCTGTGAGAATCAGCGCCATGGAACGCAGCAGCACCTCCGCCGTCGGCAGCCGGCGGCAGGCGACCCGCCAGAAGCTCTACGAAGCGGCCGTCACCCTGATCGCCGAGCAGGGCTTCTCCGCGACCACGGTCGAGGAGATCGCCGAGCGCGCGGGCGTGGCGAAGGGCACCGTCTACTACAACTTCGCGAGCAAGAACGACCTCTTCGAGGAGCTGCTGCGGCACGGGGTCGGCCTGCTGACCGTCTCGCTGCGGACCGCCGCCGAGGAGACGGAGGCGCGCGGCGGCAGCCGCGTCGAGGCGCTCGACGCGATGATCCGGGCCGGCCTCGTCTTCATCGACCGCTACCCGGCCTTCACCCAGCTGTACGTGGCCGAGCTGTGGCGGACCAACCGGGCGTGGCAGTCCACGCTGATGGTCGTCCGGCAGGAGGCGGTGGCCGTCGTGGAGACGGTGCTGCGGGAGGGCGTCGAACGCGGTGAGCTGAGCGCCGAGATCGACGTGCCGCTGACCGCCGCCGCGCTGGTGGGGATGGTGCTGGTGGCGGCGCTGGACTGGCAGTCCTTCCAGAGCGAGCGGTCCCTGGACGACGTGCACTCGGCGCTGTCGCTGCTGCTGCGGGGCCGGGTCAGCGGGCACTGACCCCCAGTCGGCGGTGCCGCCCGGGCGGCGGAGCCCGTACAACTGGTGGGGCCCGCCGCGGCGGCTGAGTATCCGTACCTAGGCACGGAAATGAGTACCTGCGCGGATGGGCCCCCACCTGCGCGGACGCCAGACTGGGGGCAACGGACAGGAGGCCCGGCCCGCACCGCCGACACGGGGCTGCGGAGCGGACCGGGTACCTCCTCCGTGACGCAGTACGCGAACGCGGCGGGGCTCGGGGGGATCGAGCCTCGCCGCGTTCGTGCGTCCGCCGGGTGCTCCGGGCCGCCGCAGGGGTCCGTCAGCCGCGGCCCCGCAGGGGGAGGGGCAGGCGCAGGGCCGTCAGGCGCGCGGAGACCGCCGAGGCCAGGGACGCCCAACGGCGGGACGCCGACCACGCGAGCCGGGCCGCCGAGCGCGGCAGCAGGAGGGCACGCAGCCGGGCCGGCCCGCCGACCCCGGCCAGCAGGCCCGCGCGGGCCAGCAGGACGTCCTGCGCCAGCCCGGGGTAGGAGGCGGCCGCGGCCGGGGGCGCGTACAGGCGCCGCTCCAGCGCCCCCGCGACCCGGTGCACCGCTGCCGCGGCCTCCGCGTCCAGCCGCCCGAGGTCGGCCATCCGAACGGCCGCCCGGCGCGGCGACAGCGCCTCGTCCGGCCGCACGCCCACGTCCCACGCCGCGTCGCCCAGCTCCCGCCACGCCGCGGACACCTCCCCGGCGCCCAGCCGGCGCGCCCGCACCCGGCTGCGCCACAGCAGCGGCAGCAGCGGCAGACCCAGGACCGCCGCCGCCGCCCCGGCCCAGCCGAGGACCGCCGACAGCGAGGTGCCGCCGCCACCGGACGCGTCCTGCTTCGGCGCGGTCGCACCGCACTCGCCGAGCTTCTTCAGCTCCGGCGGGCAGTCGTCCGCCTTCGACGGCGCGGCCGAAGGCTGCGCCGCCCCCTGCGAGGGCAGCGCCGTGGGCGCGGACGGCTGGGCCGCCGGGGCCTGCGCCCGGGAGTAGTCCGGCACGTTGATGCCCGCCCGGGGCGTGGGCTCGAACCGGGTCCACCCCACGCCCTCGAAGTACAGCTCTGGCCAGGCGTGCGCGTCCCGCATCGACACGTTGACGCTGCCGTCCGACTGCTTCTCGCCCGGGGTGAAGCCCACGGCCACCCGCGCCGGGATGCCCAGTGAACGGGACATCGCCGCCATCGAGAACGCGAAGTGGACGCAGAAGCCCTCCTTGTCGGCGAGGAACCGGGCGACCGCCTGCGGACCGGTGCCCGAGGCCGTCTTCGTGTTGTAGCGGAACCCGCCGTTCACGGCGAAGAAGTCCTGGAGCTTCACGGCCCGCGTGTAGTCGTCCTTCGCCCCCTGCGTCACCTGGCGGGCCGTGTCGGGCACCACCTGCGGCAGGTTTTCCGGCAGCTTCGTGTACTCGGCGAGGACCGCCGGATCCGGCTCCGGCGCGTTGCGCAGCTGCTGCGCCGTCGGCTTGAGCAGCAGGCTCCGTACGGAGTACTGCGCCCCCTGCACGTTCTGGAACCTGTCCTTGCCCAGCTGGTCGCCGACCAGGGTCCGCCCGGCCGGCTCGAACCGCCACCTGCCCTTGATGTCGACCGAGGTCGCCGGGTACGGCATGGGCAGGTAGCGCTGCGTGTAGTTGTCCGCCGCCGACACGTTGGTCTGCACCTCGGCCGCGGACTGGCGGACGTCCCCGCTGAGGCCGGGCGGGTTCGGCAGCCGCGGCGGCACGTCGGACAGGGCCCGCCCCGAGGCCTCCCACTTGGTCCCGTTGAACTCGTCCAGCGCCAGGATCCGCAGGTACTGCTCACCCTGCTGCGGGTTGTCGGTCCGGTACTTGAGCACCACCCGGTTGTCCTGCGCGTTCAGGTTGCTCTGCAGGGAGACCAGCGGGTTCACCGCCGAGATCGTCCCGCCCACACCGCCCTCGGCCGCCTCGCCGTCGCCCGGACCGCCCATCAGTCCGCCGCCGAGCGCGGGCAGCGCCGCCGGCACCGCCAGCGCCAGGCCCAGGGCCACCGCGCCGATCCGCCGACCGGTGCGGACCGGGGCCGTGAGCCGCCCCTCCTTGCCGCTTCCCAGCCCCGAGGCGGCCGAGACCCGCTCGCGCGGGGCCGCGCCGAAGACCCGGCCCCACTGCGCCAGCCGGTCGCGGCTCTCGGCCAGCAGCATCATCAGGTAGCCGCAGCCCGCCAGCAGGAAGGAGAACCAGGAGGCGTTCCCGCCGCCCGACAGGCCCGCGGCCACCGAGTACAGCGCGAGCAGCGGCAGCCCCGCCGCGGCGGCCGTGCGCAGGGTCACCGCCAGGGTGTCCACCAGCAGCCCGATCAGCAGGACCCCGGAGACCAGCAGCAGCCGGATGCCGTCCGTGAGCGGGGCCGGGATCGCGAACTCGCTCACGTCCTGCACGCCCCGCTGGTACAGCGCCCCGAAGTCGGTCACCAGGTAGGCCAGCGGGCCGCTCCCGGTAGACTCGCCCTTCCCGGCGAAGAGGACCGCGAGGATCAGCAGCGACACCAGCAGCTGCGCGGCCACCGTCAGCGCTCGCGCCAGCGGAACCCGCCGGGCCCCGGCCCCCACCGCGCTCTGCACGGCCAGCAGCAGCGCCGCCTGGAGCAGCCAGCCCGCCGATTCGACCAGCGGGACCAGCGACCAGGCGGTGAGCAGCGTCGCCAGCGCCGCGAACAGCGTCACTCTCGCGCGCCCGCTCATACCCGGCCTCCCGAGGTTCCCGTACCGAACGCGGTGGTGCCCGCGTGCCGCCACAGCTCGCCGAAGGCGGCCCCGGGAGGGGCGGCGAGCGCCGTCCAGCCCGCGTCGCGCAGCCTGTGCAGCCGCTGTTCCACCGGGGGCAGGTCCCGTGCGGGCTGCCCGGCCCAGGTCGCGGAGTCCAGCAGGAAGGCCACGGCGCCCCCGGTGCGCTGGCGCATCCGGGCCGCCAGCTCCGTCTGTACGTCGTCCAGGTCTCCGAAGAAGGCGATGAGAAGCCCGTCACCGCCGGCTTCGCCGAAACCGCCGCCGCCCCCGCCGCGCACCGCGTCGTAGGCCCGGGAGAGGCCGGCGCCGTCCGAGTGCCCGACGACCGCGAGGGTGTCCATCATCAGGCCGGCGGCCTCCGCGGACTCGTGCCCGCCCGAGGAGAAGCCGCCGCCGCCCGGACCGGGCACGCTGTCCCCGGTATCGGTGAGCAGCCGGACCGCGTAGCCCTGCTCCAGGAGGTGGACCAGGCTGGAGGCGGCCGCGGAGACGGCCCACTCGAAGGCGGAGTCGGGACCGGCGCCCTCGAAGGCGAGCTGCCGGGTGTCGAGCAGGACGGTGGCCCGGCTGCGCTGGGGCTGCTCCTCGCGGCGCACCATCAGCTCGCCGTAGCGGGCGGTGGAGCGCCAGTGCACCCGGCGCAGGTCGTCGCCGCGCCGGTAGCCGCGCGGGATCACGTCGTCGTCGCCGGCCAGCGCCAGCGAGCGCCGGGAGCCGTCGCCGTAGCCGGAGGACTCGCCGGACAGGCGCACCGGCGGCAGCGGCTCGGTGCGCGGGATGACGGTCAGGGTGTCGAAGCTGCTGAACGAGCGGGTCAGCTCGACCAGCCCGAAGGGGTCGGCCAGCCGCAGCTGGAGCGGGCCCAGGGGGTAGCGGCCGCGCAGGTCGGAGCGGACCCGGTAGGACACCTCGCGGCGGCCGCCGGGCTCGACCCGGTCCAGGACGAACCGCGGGCGCGGCCCGAGGACGTAGGGCACCCGGTCCTGCAGCATCAGCAGTCCGGTGGGGAGCCGCGAGGTGTTGTCCATGCGCAGCTGCACCCGGGCCTCGGCGCCCGCGGGGACCCGCCCCGGGGTCAGCCGGCGGCTGCCGGAGACCCGGTAGCGGGTGCGGTGCAGGGCGTAGACGCACAGCAGCGGGAGCAGGGCGAGCAGCAGTCCGACCCGCAGCAGCGCGCCCTGGCCCAGCACGTAGGCGCACACGGCCGCGGCGATCCCGGCGGCCAGGAAGGAGCGGCCGCGGGTGGTCAGGCCGGAGAGCGACGCGCGCAGTCCGCCGCCCTGGCCGCGGTCGGCCCCGCCGCCGGCGCCGCTCGGGGCACCGGCGCCCATCAGAAGCCCCGGATGCCCGCGCCGGGCGGCATTTCACCGCGGGCGTGTGCGGCCGGGACGGGGGTGCGCTGGAGGATCTCGCCGACGACCTGCTCGGCGGTGCGCCGGTTCAGCTGGGCCTGGGCGGTGGGCAGCAGGCGGTGCGCGAGGACCGGAGCGGCCAGCGCCTGGACGTCGTCGGGCAGGACGTAGTCCCGGCCCGCGAGCGCGGCGGAGGCCTTCACGGCGCGCAGCAGGTGCAGGGTGGCCCGGGGCGAGGCGCCCAGGCGCAGGTCGGGGTGGCTGCGGGTGGCGGAGACGAGGTCGACGACGTAACGCCGGACGGGCTCGGCCACGTAGACCTCGCGCACGGCCTCGATGAGCTTGACGACCTCGTGGGCGTGCGCGACGGCCGTCAGGTCGTCGAGCGGGGAGAGCCCGCCGTGCACGTCGAGCATCTGGAGCTCGGCCTCCGGGCTGGGGTAGCCGACGGAGACCCGGGCCATGAAGCGGTCGCGCTGGGCCTCGGGCAGCGGGTAGGTGCCCTCCATCTCCACCGGGTTCTGGGTGGCGACGACCATGAAGGGGCTCGGCAGCGCGTAGGTCGTGCCGTCGATGGTGACCTGACGCTCCTCCATCGACTCCAGCAGCGCCGACTGGGTCTTCGGCGAGGCGCGGTTGATCTCGTCGCCGATGACGATCTGCGCGAAGATCGCGCCCGGCTTGAACTCGAACTCGCGGCGCTGCTGGTCGTAGATGCTGACGCCGGTGATGTCGGAGGGGAGGAGGTCCGGCGTGAACTGGATGCGCTGCACCGAGCAGTCGATGGACTTCGCGAGCGTCTTGGCGAGCATGGTCTTGCCGACGCCCGGGACGTCCTCGATCAGCAGGTGTCCCTCGGCGAGCAGCACGGTCAGCGCGAGGCGGACGACCTCGGGCTTGCCCTCGATCACGCTCTCGACCGACCGGCGCACCCGCTCCGCCGTGCTGGTCAGATCCGCGAGGCTCGCTCGGTCGTCATACGTCGTCACCTGATTCTCCTCGGCCCGTTTCCAGGGCCGACGCCTTGGCGCATGACCGGCCCACCCCACACACGGACACCGGCCCCGGGGGGTTCCCCGGGGGGCGTCACCCCGCATTGTTGACGGCGTTACGGCCTTGTGTCACTCAAGAGCTGGGATCGATCTCCCGCAGGAGGCCCGTGTGCACATCGAAGACGAAGCCTCGCACATCGTCCGTGTGGGGCAGGAACGGGTTGGTGCGGACCCGCTGCATGGACTGGCGGACGTCCTGGTCCACGTCCCGGAAGGCCTCCACGGCCCAGGCGGGGCGCTGGCCGACCTCGTCCTCCAGCTCGTGCCGGAAATCCTCGGTCAGACGTTCGAGACCGCAGCCGGTGTGGTGGATCAGTATCACCGTGCGGGTGCCGAGGGCCCGCTGGCTGATGGTGAGCGAGCGGATGGTGTCGTCGGTGACCACGCCGCCCGCGTTGCGGATGGTGTGGCAGTCGCCGAGTTCCAGGCCGAGGGCCGCGTGCAGGTCCAGGCGGGCGTCCATACAGGCCACGACCGCCACCTGGAGGACGGGCCGGGCGTCCATGCCGGGGTCGGTGAACTTCGCGGCGTACCGCCGGTTCGCCGCGACCAGCCGATCGGTGACGGAGCCGGCCTCGGCGGCGAGCGGCGCGGAGTCGGCGGGCAGGGGTACGGAAGTCGTCATGCCTACGACGTTAGTGGTCACAGCAGGTGCGGGCACGGGGTGAGGGTGGACAAAGAAGGTCAACGAGGGTTGTTGTGAGCTAACCCACAGGAGTGGCGAGGAGGCCGCCGTCCGAGTGATTCGCGGCATTTGCGGGTTCGGTCGGAGCCGTCCGCACGCCGCGCGGGGCGGTTCGTTGACCGCGGCGACCGTTGCACTAAAGTGACGCGAACCGGCCGGAGCCCGGCCCTGACCGGCCGCCCGGCCCCCTGGTAACACTCCGCGTGCGCGGCGCGGCGTATGCCTGCCGCGCCGTTATCTGAGAGGGCGCTTTGACTAGCGAGTCCCGACATGTCCCGGTGATGCTCCAGCGGTGCCTGGACCTGTTGGCCCCGGCGCTGGAGAGGCCCGGGGCCGTCGTCGTCGACTGCACCCTCGGCCTCGGCGGCCACAGCGAGGCCCTGCTGACCCGGTTCCCCGAGGTGCACCTGATCGGCCTCGACCGCGACAAGGAGGCCCTGCGGCTCTCCGGCGAGCGCCTCGCGCCCTTCGGCGACCGGGCCACCCTCGTCCACGCGATCTACGCCGACCTCGCCGAGGTCCTCGACGGCCTGGGCATCCCGGCCGTCCAGGGCATTCTCTTCGACCTGGGCGTCTCCTCCATGCAGCTGGACGAGGCCGACCGCGGGTTCGCGTACGCGCAGGACGCGCCGCTGGACATGCGGATGGACCAGACGACGGGCATCAGCGCCGCCGAGGTGCTCAACACCTACGCCCCGGGCGAGCTCGTGCGGATCCTGCGCCAGTACGGCGAGGAGAAGCAGGCCAAGCGGATCGTGTCCGCGATCGTCCGGGAACGGGACAAGGAGCCCTTCACCAACAGCGCCCGGCTGGTCGAACTGATCCGCGACGCGCTGCCGCAGGCCGCCAAGCGGACCGGCGGCAACCCCGCCAAGCGGACCTTCCAGGCCCTGCGCATCGAGGTCAACGGGGAGCTGTCGGGCCTGGAGAAGGCCATTCCGGCGGCCGTGGACCGGATCGCGGTCGGCGGCCGGATCGCCGTGCTCTCGTACCACTCGCTGGAGGACCGGCTCGTGAAGCAGGTCTTCGCGGCCGGCGCGGCCTCGACGGCCCCGCCGGGGCTGCCGGTCGTCCCGGAGAAGTACCAGCCGAAGCTGAAGCTGCTGACGCGCGGCGCGGAGCTGCCGACCGAGGAGGAGATCGCCGAGAACCGGCGGGCCGCCCCGGCGAGGTTCCGCGGGGTCGAACGCATCCGGGAGGCGCGGCTGTGACCAAGGCCGGCAAGGCCGTCACGCGCCTCGGCCGGGTGATCGGCGGGCGCCCCGTCCGCCCGCGGCCCGGTCCGCGTCCCGGGGGGCAGGCGGCGCGGATGCCGTTCGTCCTGCTGGTGGTGGCGCTGCTCGCCGGCGGGCTGATCAGCCTCCTGCTGCTGAACTCGGCGCTGAACGAGGGCTCCTTCCAGCTGAGCAGGCTGAAGAAGGAGACCACCGCGCTCACGGACGAGGAGCAGGCGCTGCAGCGTGACGTGGACGGGTACTCGGCGCCCGACGCGCTGCAGCGGCGGGCGCAGGAGCTGGGCCTGGTCCCGGGCGGCAGTCCGGTCTTCATCGGCCCGGACGGCACGGTCGCCGGTACGGCGGCGGTGGCCGAGCCGCCGCCCGCACCGTCCCCGCCGCCCTCCGCCCCTGCCGCGGCCGCCCCTTCGGCCGCTCCTTCGGCCACGCCGATCCCCGGGGCCACGGCCCCCCGGTCCCAGCCCCCGCAGCAGCCCACCCCCAACCCAGGCAGGTGACGTCGTGACGCCGATGGCCGCGGTTCCGTTGCTCAGCCCTGCGGGGCCTTGCCCCACCCCGCCCTCCCCCCGATCCCCCGGGCGGAGCCGGACCGCTGGGCACGCAGCCCGGGTGACGGCGGTGGCCTCGTGAGCCCCGCAGGGGATCCGCGGCGGCGGGTGCCCGGACCCGGCAGGCCCCGCGGCGGAGCCACCGCACGCCCGGCGGCCTCGCGGCCCGCGACCCGGCGCCCCACCCCGCAGCGCACGCCGCACACCATCCGGCTCGGCAGCCCGCGCCCCCGCCTGCGCCTGGTCAGCGTCGGCCTGACCCTCGTCATGCTGGCCTTCGTCGTCCGCCTGCTCCAGGTCCAGGCCGTCGACGCCCGGGCCTTTTCCGCCGAGGCCTCCAAGAACCGCTACACCAGCGTCAAACTGGCCGCGGAGCGCGGGGAGATCACCGACCGCAAGGGGGTGGCCCTCGCCACCAGCGTCGACGCGTACGACATCACCGCCGACCCGAAGATGTTCACCCCGCAGGACAGCAAGGCCCCCGACGCCCCGGAGCAGGCCGCGGCCCTCCTCGCGCCCATCCTCGGCAAGGACGCCAAGGAGCTCGCCGAGCGGCTGAAGACCAAGAACACCCGCTACGTCGTCCTCGCCCAGCGCCAGACCCCCCAGGTCTGGAACCAGATCAAGGACCTCAAGCGGGTCTTCGCGGAGAAGGCGGCGGCCGACAAGAAGAACAACGGCCCCGGCGCCAACGTCCTGGCCGGGGTGTTCAACGAGAACAGCAGCAAGCGCGTGTACCCGGGCGGCGACCTGGCCGCCGGGATACTGGGCTACGTCAACGCCGAGGGCAAGGGCGCCGGCGGCCTGGAGTCCTCCCTCGACAAGAAGCTGTCCGGCAAGGACGGCGAGATCACCTACGCCCAGTCCGGGGGCCGCCGGGTGCCCACCGCCGGCTCCAGCGAGAAGCCCGCCGTGCCCGGCCAGGACATCGAGCTGACGATCGACCGCGACATCCAGTGGGCCGCGCAGAGCGCCATCGCCGAGCAGGTCCAGAAGTCCGAGGCCGACCGCGGGTACGTCATCGTCCAGGACACCCGCACCGGCGAGGTCCTCGCCATGGCCAACGCGCCCGGCTTCGACCCCAACGACCTGACCCGGGCCCGCTCCGCCGCCATGGGCAACGCCGCGCTCCAGGACGTGTACGAGCCCGGTTCCACTGCCAAGGTGATGTCGATGGCCGCCGTGCTGGAGGAGAAGAAGGCCACCCCCGAGACCCACGTCGAGGTCCCCAACCGGCTCCACCGCGGCGACCGGCTGTTCAAGGACGACATCGACCACCCGACCTGGTACCTGACCCTCAACGGGGTCCTCGCCAAGTCCTCCAACATCGGCACCATCCTGGCCACCGGCCAGCTCGGCGCCACCCAGGCCGAGTCCAACAAGGTCCTGCACTCCTACCTGACCAAGTTCGGCATCGGACGGCCCACCGGCCTGGACTACCCCGGCGAGTCCCGCGGCATCCTCGCGCAGCCCGAGGACTGGTCCACCTCCCAGCAGTACACGATCCCTTTCGGCCAGGGCCTGTCCCTCAACGCCATGCAGGCGGCCTCCGTGTACTCGACCATCGCCAACGGCGGGGTCCGCATCGAACCGACCCTGGTCCGCGGCACCAAGGGCCCCGACGGCCGCTTCACACCGGCCCCGGCGCCCGAACGCAACCGCGTGGTCAGCCCGGAGACCGCGAAGACCCTCGCCGAGATGCTCGAATCGGTGGTCGACGACCAAGAGGGCACCGGCACCAAGGCCCGCATCCCCGGCTACCGGGTCGGCGGCAAGACCGGCACCTCCAACCGGGTGGATCCGGCCACCGGCCGCTACAAGGGCTACACCGCCTCCTTCGCCGGGTTCGCCCCCGCCGACAACCCGCGCATCACCGTGTACTGCGCCATCCAGAACCCCACGAAGGGCAGCTACTTCGGCGGCCAGATCTGCGGCCCCATCTACAAGAAGGTCATGGAGTTCGCCCTGAAGACCCTCCAGGTCGCCCCCACCGGCACCGCGCCGGCCGGGCTCCCGGTCACCTTCGAACCGGCCCCGCAGCCCGCCCCGCAGCCCAGTACGCAGCCGAGTACGCAGCCCAGTCCGCAGCCCGGCCGGTGACCCCCAGCACCCGGCCGGCCCGCCAGAAACGCGTGAGGCACCACCAGTGACAACGATCACCCCCAAACCCGGGAACCAGTCGGCCGCCGGCGGCGAGCCCGGGCCCTCACTTCGCGGGCGCCCCGCCGCGCCCGGTACGCTCACCGCCGTGCCCCACGCTGATCAGCCCAGAACCACCCAGAAAGACGCCCCGGCAGCGCCGCCGGGAGCGCCCCGGCCCGTGACCGCCCGCCCGACCCCCCTGGGCGAGCTGGCCACCCTGCTGGGCATCCGAGCGCCAGGCGCAGCGCAGATCACCGGCATCACGCACGACTCCCGTGCGGTGCGCCCCGGTGACCTGTACGCGGCCCTGCCGGGAGCCAGGACGCACGGTGCCGACTTCGCCGCCCAGGCGGCCGGCCTCGGCGCCGCCGCCGTGCTGACCGACCCCGCGGGCGCCGAGCGCGCCGCCGCGACCGGCCTGCCGGTCCTCGCCGTGGACGACCCGCGCGGCCGGATGGGCGAACTCGCCGCCGCGATCTACGGCCGTCCCGGCGAGGGCCTGCTCCAGATCGGCATCACCGGCACATCCGGCAAGACCACCACGGCGTACCTCGTCGAGGGCGGCCTGCGCGCGGCGGGCCGCAGCACCGGACTGGTCGGCACCGTCGAGATGCGCATCGGCGACGAGCGCATCAAGTCCGAGCGGACCACCCCCGAGGCCACCGACCTGCAGGCCCTCTTCGCGGTCATGCGCGAACGCGGGGTCGAGGCCGTGGCCATGGAGGTCTCCAGCCACGCCCTGGTGCTCGGCCGCGTCGACGGCTGCGTCTTCGACGTCGCCGTCTTCAACAACCTGAGCCCGGAACACATGGAGTTCCACTCCGACATGGAGGACTACTTCCAGGCGAAGGCGGGGCTCTTCACGCCCCGCCGCGCCCGCCTGGGCGTGGTCAACCTCGACGACGAGTACGGCCGCCGCCTCGCCAAGGAGGCGACGGTCCCGGTCGTCACCTTCTCCGCCGCAGGGGACCCGGCGGCGGACTGGCGCGCCGAGGACGTCGTCTTCGGACCGGCGAGCTCCACCCTCACCCTGCTGGGCCCCGAAGGACAGCGGGTACGGGCCGCCGCGCCGCTGCCCGGCCCGTTCAACGTCGCCAACACGGTCGCCGCGATCGTCACCCTCGCCGCCGCCGGTCTCGACCCGCAGACCGCCGCCGACGGCGTCGCCGCGGTCCCCGGGGTACCCGGCCGGCTGGAGCGCGTGGACGCGGGCCAGCCGTACCTCGCCGTCGTCGACTACGCGCACAAGACGGACGCCGTCGAATCGGTCCTGCGCGCGCTGCGCGAGGTCACCGAGGGCAAGCTGCACATCGTGCTCGGCTGCGGCGGCGACCGCGACACCACCAAGCGCGGCCCGATGGGCGCCGCGGCCGCCCGGTACGCCGACGTGGCCGTCCTGACCTCCGACAACCCGCGCTCCGAGGACCCCCTCGCGATCCTCGCCGCGATGTTCGAAGGAGCCGTGTCCGTACCGCCCGCCGAGCGGGGCACCGTCCTCGTCGACGCCGACCGGGCCGCGGCCATCGCCGCCGCCGTCGCGCGCGCCCGGCCCGGCGACACCGTGCTGGTGGCGGGCAAGGGCCACGAGCAGGGCCAGGACACCGCGGGCGTCGTACGCCCCTTCGACGACCGCGAGGTGCTCCGCGCGGCCATCGAGACCCAGCAGAGCATTGCCCGACAGGCCGAGGAGAACCAGTGATCGCCCTCTCCCTCGCCGAGATCGCCGACATCACCGGCGGGCGGCCCCACGACATACCGGATCCGTCCGTGCGGGTCAGCGGTCCCGTCGTGATCGACTCCCGCCAGGTGGAGGCCGGCAGCCTGTTCGCCGCCTTCGCCGGCGAACACGTCGACGGCCACGACTACGCGCAGCGCGCCGTCGCCGCCGGAGCCGCGGCCGTCCTCGCGGCCCGGCCGGTCGGCGTACCCGCCATCGTCGTCCCCGACGTCGAGAAGGCGCTGGGCGCCCTCGCCCGGGCCGTCGTGGAGCGCCTCGGCACCGATGTGGTGGCCCTGACCGGCTCGGCCGGCAAGACCTCCACCAAGGACCTCATCGCCCAGGTGCTCCAGGCCCACGCACCCACCGTGTGGACCCCGGGCTCCCTCAACAACGAGATCGGCCTGCCGCTCACCGCGCTGAAGGCCACGGCGGAAACCCGGCACCTGGTCCTGGAGATGGGGGCCCGCGGGATCGGCCACATCGCGTACCTCACCGGCCTCACCCCGCCGCGCATCGGCCTCGTCCTCAACGTCGGCACCGCCCACATCGGCGAGTTCGGCGGCCGCGAGCAGATCGCCCAGGCCAAGGGGGAACTGGTCGAGGCCCTGCCGGCCGAGGCGGAGGGCGGGATCGCCGTCCTCAACGCCGACGATCCGCTGGTACGCGCCATGTCGGCCCGTACGAAGGCCCGTACGGTCCTCTTCGGCGAAGCGGACGACGCCGACATCCGGGCCACCGAGGTACGGATGACCCCGGGGGGACAGCCCGCCTTCACACTCCACACACCGACCGGGTGCAGTGATGTGACCTTGCGGCTGTACGGTGAGCACCACGTGTCGAACGCGCTCGCCGCGGCCGCCGTGGCCCATGTACTGGGCATGTCCGCCTTGGAGATCGCCACCGCGCTCTCCGGAGCGGGCACCTTGTCCCGGTGGCGGATGGAGGTCACCGAGCGGGCCGACGGCGTGACGATCGTCAACGACGCCTACAACGCGAACCCGGAGTCCATGCGGGCCGCCCTGCGCGCGCTTGCCGCGATGGGCGGAGCCGCCAGGGCGAACGGGGGACGCACGTGGGCGGTGCTCGGCCCCATGGCCGAACTCGGTGACGCATCGCTGGCCGAGCACGACGCGGTGGGACGGCTTGCCGTCCGGCTCAACGTGAGCAAGCTCGTCGCAGTCGGGGGCAGGGAAGCGTCCTGGCTGCAACTGGGCGCATATAACGAGGGTTCGTGGGGTGAGGAGTCGGTGCTCGTGTCCGACGCGCAGGCGGCGGTCGACCTGTTGCGCAGTGAACTGCGCCCGGGAGACGTCGTGCTGGTGAAGGCTTCCAGGTCGATCGGTCTGGAGCGGGTCGCGCTGGCGCTGCTGGAGCGCGAGGGCGAGGGCGCCGACCGATGAGGCAGATCCTGTTCGCCGGCGTCATCGGCCTGTTCCTGACGCTCATCGGTACTCCGCTGCTGATCAAGCTTCTGGCCCGCAAGGGCTACGGCCAGTTCATCCGCGACGACGGCCCCCGCGGCCACGCCGGCAAGAAGGGCACGCCCACCATGGGCGGCATCTCCTTCATCCTGGCGACGCTCATCGCGTACGCCCTGACGAAGGTGATCACGTCCAGTGAGCCGACCTTCTCGGGTCTGCTCGTGCTCTTCCTGATGGCGGGCATGGGCCTGGTCGGCTACCTCGACGACTACATCAAGATCGTCAAGCGCCGTTCGCTGGGACTGCGGGCCAAGGCCAAGATGGCCGGCCAGCTGATCGTCGGCATCGCCTTCGCGGTGCTGGCGCTCCAGTTCTCCGACTCGCGCGGGCTCACCCCGGCCTCCACCAGGCTGTCGTTCGTCACGGACTTCGGCTGGTCGATCGGCCCGGTGCTGTTCGTCGTCTGGGCGCTGTTCATGATCCTGGCGATGTCCAACGGCGTGAACCTGACCGACGGCCTGGACGGCCTGGCCACCGGCGCCGCCGTGATGGTCTTCGGCGCCTACACCTTCATCGGCGTGTGGCAGTACCAGGAGTCCTGCGTGAACGCGCAGACCCTGACCAACCCGGGTGCCTGCTTCGAGGTGCGCGACCCGCTGGACCTCGCGGTCGTCGCCTCCGCCCTGATGGGCGCCTGCTTCGGCTTCCTGTGGTGGAACACCTCGCCGGCCAAGATCTTCATGGGTGACACCGGTTCGCTGGCCCTGGGCGGCGCGCTCGCCGGCCTGGCGATCTGCTCCCGCACGGAGTTCCTGATCGCCCTGCTCGGCGGCCTCTTCGTCCTCATCACCATGTCGGTCGTCATCCAGGTCGGCTCCTTCAAGCTGACCGGCAAGCGCGTCTTCCGGATGGCGCCGCTGCAGCACCACTTCGAACTCAAGGGCTGGTCCGAAGTCCTCGTCGTGGTCCGCTTCTGGATCATCCAGGGCATGTGCGTGATCGTGGGTCTCGGCCTCTTCTACGCGGGATGGGCAGCCGACAAGTGACCTCCTGGCAGGGCAAGAACATCACCGTCGCCGGTCTCGGCGTGAGCGGCATCAGTGCCGCCCGCGCCCTGGCCGGCCTCGGCGCCGTGGTGACCGTCGTCGACAACGGGGACGGCGACGCGCACCGTGCGCGGGCCGCCGAGCTCGCGCAGCAGGGCATCGAGGTCCGCCTCGGCCACCTGGACGGCGGCGCACGCGCCGGCGACGTACTGCCCGAAGGCACCGAGCTGGTCGTCACCTCGCCGGGATGGAAGCCCGACAGCCCGCTGTTCGCGGCCGCGGCCGCGGCCGGCGTGCAGGTCGTGGGCGACGTCGAGATCGCCTGGCTGCTCCGCGGAACCGGCGAGGAGCTGCGCGCGGCGCGGTCGGGACAGGCCGCAGCCGGTGCGCCCCGCAGGGAGCCGGCCCCCTGGCTGGCCATCACCGGGACCAACGGCAAGACCACCACCACCCAGATGCTGGCCTCGATCCTCAAGGCCGCCGGCCTGCGGACCGCGGCCGTCGGCAACATCGGCACCCCCATCATCGACGTGGTGCTCGGCGAGCAGCAGTACGACGTGCTCGCCGTCGAACTCTCCAGCTACCAGCTGCACTGGGCGCCCTCGCTGCGCGCCCACTCGGCGGCGGTGCTCAACCTCGCGCCGGACCACCTCGACTGGCACGGCTCCATGGAGGCGTACGCCGCCGACAAGGGCCGCATCTACGAGGGCAATACGGTGGCCTGCGTCTACAACGTCGCCGACCCGGCCACCGAGAAGCTCGTCGAGGACGCGGACGTGGAAGAGGGCTGCCGGGCGATCGGCTTCACCCTCGGCGCCCCGGGCCCCTCGATGCTCGGTGTCGTCGACGGCATCCTCGTCGACCGCGCCTTCGTGGAGGACCGGCAGAAGAACGCCCAGGAGCTCGCGCACGTCGAGGACGTGACCCCGCCGGCCCCTCACAACATCGCCAACGCGCTCGCCGCGGCGGCCCTGGCCCGTGCCTTCGGCGTGGAGCCGCGTGCGGTCCGCGACGGGCTGCGCGACTTCCGCCCCGACGCCCACCGGGTGGCGCACGTGGCCGACGTCGGCGCGGTGGCCTACGTCGACGACTCCAAGGCCACCAACACGCACGCGGCCGAGGCCTCCCTGGCCGCCTTCGACACGGTCGTGTGGATCGCCGGCGGCCTCGCCAAGGGCGCGACCTTCGACGAACTCGTCCGCAAGGCCGCCAAGCGCATGCGCGGCGTGGTGCTGATGGGCGCCGACCGGGCGCTGATCGCCGAGGCGCTGGCGCGACACGCGCCCGAGGTCCCGGTCGTCGACCTCGAGCGGACCGACACTGGGGCGATGCTCGCAGCGGTACGGGAAGCGGCCCGGCTCGCCGAGCCCGGCGACACGGTCCTGCTGGCGCCTGCCTGTGCCTCGATGGACATGTTCGCGAACTACAACAAGCGTGGGGACGCATTCGCCGACGCGGTGCGCGAACTGGCCGCCGAGAGCGGTGCGGACACGGCCCAGGCCTAGGTTCGGGGACGGGTTCCCTCCCTCCGGCCGGCCGGTGGCTCGCCTCGTACGAGTGGAGGGGAAGATCACAGATGCCGGTCAAGCAGATGCTGCCGGGGCGGCGGCCGTCCGCCGTCAAGGCACAGGGCCGCAAACGTCCTGTGGCGAGCGCGCGACGGCCCGCCCGGCGCGGGCCGCTGACCCGGCTCAGGCGGACGCAGGAACAGCTGCGCAAGGCCTGGGACCGTCCCCTCACGGCGTATTACCTGATCTTCGGCAGTTCGCTGCTCATCACCGTGCTGGGCCTGGTGATGGTCTACTCGGCCTCCATGATCAAGGCGCTCCAGCTCGGCCTGGGCGACGCGTACTTCTTCAAGAAGCAGTTCCTGGCCGCCCTGATCGGCACCGGACTGCTGCTGGTCGCCTCCCGGATGCCCGTCAAACTGCACCGGGCGCTGTCCTATCCGGTGCTGGCGGGCACCCTGTTCCTGATGGTCCTGGTCCAGGTCCCCGGGATAGGGGTCGCCATCAACGGCAACCAGAATTGGATCTCCCTTGGCGGTCCGTTCATGCTGCAGCCCAGTGAGTTCGGCAAACTGGCGCTGATCCTGTGGGGCGCCGACCTGTTGGCGCGCAAGGGCGACAAGGGGCTGCTCAGCCAGTGGAAGCACCTGCTGGTGCCGCTGGTCCCGGTGGCCTTCCTGCTGCTCGGGCTGATCATGCTCGGCGGGGACATGGGCACCGCGATGATCCTCGGTGCCATCCTGTTCGGCCTGCTCTGGCTGGCGGGTGCCCCGACGCGGCTGTTCGTCGGGGTGCTGGTCTTCGCGGGTGTGATCGTCGCACTGCTGATCAAGACCAGCCCGCACCGGATGGACCGGCTGGAGTGCCTCGGCGCGACCGACCCGGGCAAGAACGACCTCTGCTGGCAGGCGGTCCACGGGATCTACGCCCTGGCCTCGGGCGGATGGTTCGGTTCCGGTTTGGGTGCCAGTGTGGAAAAATGGGGGCAACTGCCCGAAGCCCACACCGACTTCATCTTCGCCATCACCGGGGAGGAACTGGGACTGGCGGGGACGCTGTCGGTGCTCGCCCTGTTCGCGGCTCTAGGCTATGCGGGTATCCGCGTGGCCGGACGCACGGAGGACTCCTTCGTACGGTTTGCCGCGGGAGGCGTGACCACCTGGATCACGGCGCAGGCCGTGATCAACATCGGTGCGGTGCTCGGCCTGCTGCCGATCGCCGGGGTCCCGCTCCCGCTGTTCTCCTACGGGGGGTCGGCCCTGCTGCCGACGATGTTCGCGGTCGGACTGCTCATCGCGTTCGCGCGGGAGGAGCCGGCGGCGCGCGCGGCGCTCGCGATGCGACAGCCGAAGACCGGCTGGAGGCGGACCGGGATGAGATGGAAGTCGATGAGACGGCGCGTCAAGAAGCGTCCGTCCGGAGAGCGGTGAATTTCGGTGCATGTCGTACTCGCCGGTGGGGGGACCGCCGGCCACATCGAGCCGGCGCTCGCCCTCGCGGACGCCCTGCGCAGGCAGGACCCTTCAGTGGGCATCACCGCCCTCGGCACGGAGCGCGGGCTGGAGACCCGCCTCGTGCCGGAACGCGGTTACGAGCTGGGCCTGATCCCCGCCGTACCGCTGCCACGCAAGCCCACCCCGGAGCTGATCACCGTCCCGGGGCGGCTGCGCGGCACGATCAAGGCCGCCGAGGAGATCCTGGAGCGCACCAAGGCCGACTGCGTCGTCGGCTTCGGCGGCTACGTGGCCCTGCCCGGCTACCTCGCGGCCAAGCGGCTCGGGGTGCCGATCATCGTCCACGAGGCCAACGCCCGGCCCGGACTGGCCAATAAGATCGGCTCCCGGTACGCGCACGCCGTCGCGGTCTCCACCCCCGACAGCAAACTGCGCGGCGCCCGGTACGTGGGCATCCCGCTGCGGCGCTCCATCTCCACCCTCGACCGGGCCGCCGTCCGCCCCGAGGCGCGGGCCGCCTTCGGCCTGGACCCCAACCTGCCCACGCTGCTGGTCTCCGGCGGCTCGCAGGGCGCCCGGCGCCTCAACGAGACGATCCAGCAGGTCGCTCCGGTCCTCCAGCGCTCCGGGATCCAGATCCTGCACGCCGTCGGCCCGAAGAACGAACTGCCGCGTGTCGACAACATGCCCGGGATGCCGCCCTATGTGCCGGTACCGTACGTGGACCGGATGGATCTCGCGTACGCCGCCGCCGACATGATGCTGTGCCGCGCGGGGGCGATGACCGTCGCCGAACTGTCCGCCGTCGGGCTCCCCGCCGCCTACGTCCCGCTGCCGATCGGCAACGGCGAACAGCGGCTCAACGCCCAGCCGGTGGTCAAGGCCGGCGGCGGCCTGCTCGTGGACGACGCGGAACTGACGCCCGAGTGGGTGCTCAGCCAGATCCTCCCGGTGCTGTCGGACCCGCACCGCCTGTACGAGATGTCCCGCGCCGCGGGCGAGTTCGGCCGCCGCGACGCCGACGAGCTGCTGGTCGGCATGGTGTACGAGGCGATCGCGGCCCACCGCAACCGCTGAGGCGGGACGCACAGACGCAGGAGGGGCACGAGTGGCCGGAGCGACGACAGCACAGCGCGGGGCCCCGGGCTCCGGCCCGGCCGCCCGCAAGGGCGGCGGCTCCGGCAAACCGCCCAAAGCCCCGAAGCCGTCGAGGGGATCCGGCCCGCAGGGCCCCGGCGCGCGGCTGCGCCGCCGGGGCCCCCTGCTCGCCTCCCTGGCCGCCGCGGTGCTCCTCCTCGCGGGCGGCACCTGGGTGCTCTACGGCTCCTCCTGGCTCCGCGTGGAGAAGGTGACCGCGACCGGCACCGAGGTGCTCACCCCCGAGCAGGTGCTGGCCGCGGCGGCCGTTCCGGTCGGCGCCCCGCTGGTGAGCGTGGACACCGACGAGGTCGGCAGCCGCGTCCGCGGCCGCCTGTCCCGCATCGAATCGGTCGATGTGGTGCGGGCCTGGCCGCACGGGATCGGGCTGAAAGTGACAGAACGCAAACCCGTCCTGCTCATCAAGAAGAACGCCGAGTTCGTGGAAGTGGACGCTTCGGGTGTGCGATTCGACACGGTTGCGAAAGCACCCGCGGGCGTTCCGGTCCTGGAACTGAACGCGAAGCACTCCCCGAGCGCCCGCCGTTTCGACGAGGAGCGGCTGCTGCACGAGGCCGTGCTCGTCGCCGGCTCCCTGCCCGAACCGATCGCCAAGGAGACCGTGCAGGTCACGGTGGGCTCGTACGATTCGGTGGTGCTGGAGCTGTCCCGGGGCCGGACCGTGGTGTGGGGGAGCGGCGAACAGAGCGAGGCGAAGGGGCGTGCGCTGACCGCTCTGCTGAAAGCCGCGCCCAAGGCCGCCCACTTCGACGTGAGCGTCCCCACCGCCCCTGCGGTGTCCGGGAGTTGACGTCAGGTCGAACAGCGACGCACCCTGGTTGGCCAGCGATACGGGTGATCACATAGGGTGAAAAGAAAAACGGGAGGTTCGGCGTGTTCGTTGAACACGCGCTACTTGTCGACTTAGTGTCCTGTTCGGAAGAGTCCAGAGAACAGACACACCCCTAACCCTAAACTTCAGGGTGAGGGTTCGGGTCGGCGCGTTCGGACCGCCCCATTTCGGCATCAGTCGTCGCACCGCAGGCCCGCGAGGCGGCGACACGTAACTCGAGGCGAGAGGCCTTCGACGTGGCAGCACCGCAGAACTACCTCGCAGTCATCAAGGTCATCGGTGTCGGCGGCGGTGGTGTCAATGCCATCAACCGAATGATCGAGGTCGGTCTCAAGGGCGTCGAGTTCATCGCCATCAACACGGACGCCCAGGCGCTGTTGATGAGCGACGCCGACGTCAAGCTCGACGTCGGCCGCGAACTCACCCGGGGCCTCGGCGCCGGCGCCAACCCGGCCGTCGGCCGCAAGGCGGCAGAGGACCACCGCGAGGAGATCGAGGAGGTCCTCAAGGGGGCCGACATGGTCTTCGTCACCGCCGGAGAGGGCGGCGGCACCGGCACGGGCGGCGCGCCCGTCGTCGCCAACATCGCGCGCTCGCTGGGCGCCCTGACGATCGGTGTGGTCACCCGGCCGTTCACCTTCGAGGGCCGGCGCCGCGCGAACCAGGCGGAGGACGGCATCGCCGAGCTCCGCGAAGAGGTCGACACCCTCATCGTCATCCCCAACGACCGCCTGCTGTCCATCTCGGACCGCCAGGTCAGCGTGCTCGACGCCTTCAAGTCGGCCGACCAGGTCCTGCTCTCGGGCGTCCAGGGCATCACCGACCTCATCACCACCCCGGGTCTGATCAACCTCGACTTCGCCGACGTCAAGTCCGTGATGTCCGAGGCCGGCTCGGCCCTGATGGGCATCGGCTCGGCCCGCGGCGACGACCGCGCGGTGGCCGCCGCCGAGATGGCGATCTCCTCGCCGCTGCTCGAGGCGTCCATCGACGGCGCCCGCGGCGTCCTGCTCTCCATCTCCGGCGGCTCGGACCTCGGTCTCTTCGAGATCAACGAGGCGGCGCAGCTGGTGAGCGAGGCCGCGCACCCCGAGGCGAACATCATCTTCGGCGCCGTCATCGACGACGCGCTCGGCGACGAGGTACGGGTCACCGTCATCGCGGCCGGGTTCGACGGCGGACAGCCCCCGGCCCGCCGGGACAACGTCATCGGCGCCGCTTCCACGAAGCGCGAGGAGCCGGCCCCGGCTCCGGTCCGCCCCGCCGAGCCGGCCCGCCCGGCCTTCGGCGGACTCGGCACGGTCACCCCGCGCGAGGACCCCCCGGCTCCGGTCGAGGCGGTCCCGGCCGAGGCCCAGGCCCCCGCGCCGCAGGTCCCGACGGCCCGGCCGTACCAGGACAGCCCGGCCGAGGAACTGGATGTCCCGGACTTCTTGAAGTGACACCGGAGCAGCACCACGTGGGCGGCGCCCACTTCGCCTTCACCGACCGGTGGGGCGGGGTGAGCGCCGTTCCGTACGAAGAGCTCAACCTCGGCGGCGCGGTCGGAGACGACCCGGCCGCCGTTCGCGCGAACCGGGCGCGCGCGGCGCGGTCCCTGGGACTCGACCCCGACCTCGTGGTCTGGATGAACCAGGTGCACGGCCGCGACGTCGCGGTGGTCGACGGACCGTGGCCGCCGGGGGAAGGGGTTCCCGCGGTCGACGCGGTGGTGACCGCCCGCCGGGGACTCGCCCTCGCCGTGCTCACCGCCGACTGCACCCCCGTCCTGCTGGCGGACCCCGTCGCCGGGATCGCCGGGGCCGCGCACGCCGGGCGGCCCGGGCTGGTCGCCGGAGTGGTCCCCGCCGCGGTGGAGGCGATGGTCGCCCTCGGCGCCGAGCCGGGTCGGATCGTCGCCCGGACCGGGCCCGCCGTCTGCGGCCACTGCTACGAGGTGCCGGCCGGGATGCGGGACGCCGTGTCCGAGGCGGTGCCGGCCGCCCGGGCCGAGACCAGCTGGGGGACTCCGGCCGTGGACGTGGTCGCCGGGGTGCACGCCCAGCTCGCGGAGGCGGGGGTGACGGATCGTCTCCGATCGGCGGTCTGCACACTGGAGTCGCGGGACCACTTCTCGTACCGCCGCGACCGGGTGACCGGGCGGCTCGCCGGATATGTCTGGTTGGAATAGGAAATGACGGACCGTAAGTCGGAGCTCGCGGAGAACCTGGCGCGGGTGGAGGAACGTATCTCGTCCGCCTGCGCGGCCGCGGGACGCAAGCGGGAAGAGGTGACGCTCATCGTGGTCACCAAGACCTATCCCGCGAGCGACGTACGACTCCTGGCGGAGCTGGGCATCCGTCATGTTGCGGAAAACCGTGACCAGGACGCCGCCCCCAAGGCCGCGGCCTGCGCGGATCTGCCGCTCAGCTGGCACTTCGTCGGCCAGTTGCAGACGAACAAAGTCCGTTCCGTGGCGGGATACGCGCATGTGGTGCAGTCGGTCGACCGCCCCAAGCTCGTGACCGCCCTCTCGGCGGCCGCCGCGAACTCGGGCCGCGAACTCGGCTGCCTCGTGCAGATCGCCCTCGACGCCGAGTCGGGCGAGCGGGGGGCGCGGGGCGGGGCGGCGCCCGAGCAGCTCGCGGAGTTGGCCGGCCTGGTCGCCGCGGCGCCCGGACTGCGGATCGACGGCGTGATGACCGTCGCCCCGCTGTCCGGTCCGTACGCCGGACGCGAACAGGCCGCTTTCGAGCGGCTCGTGGAATTGTCATCCCGCCTGCGCGCGGACCATCCGGCTGCCACGATGGTGTCGGCCGGGATGAGTACGGATCTGGAACAGGCCGTTGTGGCCGGTGCGACACATGTACGCGTCGGCACTGCGGTACTCGGCGCGAGACCCCGGCTCGGGTAACGTCGCCAAGAAAGTCGGACCACAGCAGAAAATATGGTCATTACCGCTGATGGGCGGACAGACCACGTGGATCGCGGGCAGTTGGTGACATTCGTGACACAGCAGCACCTGCGACAGGGCGATCCACCACAGAGCGGAGGACTCGGAGAATGGCCGGCGCGATGCGCAAGATGGCGGTCTACCTCGGCCTCGTGGAGGACGACCGGTACGACAACCCGGGGTACGACCCCGACGACGAGTTCGAGCCCGAGCCCGAACCGGAGCGGGTGCGGGACCGGACCCGGGAACGAGACCGTCAGTCCGTTCACCAATCGCCCGTATCGGACGAATCGGTACGAGTAGTGCAGCCTCCGCCTCAGCGGGAACCTATCCCAATTCCGGTGGAAAACGGACGTCCTGCGCGAATTGCCCCCGTGGCATCCATCACACCTGACCGCACGAACCTGGAGAAGAACGCCCCCGTGATCATGCCCAAGGTCGTCTCCGAGCGGGAGCCGTACCGCATCACGACGCTGCACCCCCGGACCTACAACGAGGCCCGTACCATCGGGGAACACTTCCGTGAGGGCACTCCGGTGATCATGAATCTCACGGAGATGGACGACACCGACGCGAAGCGTCTCGTGGACTTCGCGGCCGGTCTGGTCTTCGGCCTGCACGGCAGTATTGAACGCGTGACACAGAAGGTGTTCCTGCTGTCGCCTGCTAACGTCGATGTCACGGCGGAGGACAAGGCCCGCATCGCGGAGGGCGGGTTCTTCAACCAAAGCTAGACCGATCCGTCAGATACGGGACCGGGAACAGAGCGGGAAACGGGGAGAGGGAAGCGCGGGATGGGCGTCGCACTACAGGTGGTCTACATCGCGCTGATGTGCTTCCTCATCGTGCTGATCTTCCGACTGGTCATGGACTACGTGTTCCAGTTCGCACGTTCATGGACACCCGGCAAGGCGATGGTGGTCGTTCTGGAGGCCACCTACACTCTTACCGATCCACCGCTCAAGCTTCTTCGGCGGTTCATCCCGCCGTTGCGTCTCGGGGGCGTGGCGCTCGACCTGTCCTTCTTTGTTCTGATGATCATCGTTTACATCCTCATCAGCTTCGTGAGCACCGCTGCGAGAAGCGTGTGAACGATGAACTTCTCCGCGCGCGCGGGGACAGTCCCGATACGGTCTTGCCGACTGCCGACGACTACGTAGAGGTGAAGAAGACATGCCGCTGACTCCCGAGGACGTGCGGAACAAGCAGTTCACGACCGTCCGCCTCCGAGAAGGCTATGACGAGGACGAGGTCGATGCCTTCCTCGACGAGGTCGAATCCGAGCTGACGCGCCTGCTGCGCGAGAACGAGGACCTGCGCGCCAAGCTGGCCGCCGCCACGCGTGCCGCCGCGCAGAACCAGCAGCAGCAGGGCATGCGCAAGCCGGAACCCCAGGACCAGCGTGGCCCCGGCGCCCCCGTGCCCGCGGCCATATCCGGCCCGCCGCAGCAGCAGCAGCCGCAGATGGGCCCGCCGCAGCTGCCCGGCGGCCAGCCGCAGCTGCCCGCCGGCCCCGGCGGACACGGACCGCAGGGCCCGGGCATGGGCGGCCCCATGCAGCAGCACCCCATGGGCGGACCGCAGGGCATGGGTCAGCAGTCGATGGGCGGCCAGAACCCGCTCGGCCAGCAGATGCAGCCCATGGGCCAGCAGATGCAGCCGATGGGGCAGCAGATGCAGCCCATGGGTCAGCCGATGCACCAGCAGCAGCAGCTTCCGCAGCAGGGCCCCGGTGGCGACAGCGCCGCCCGCGTCCTGTCGCTGGCGCAGCAGACCGCCGACCAGGCGATCGCGGAGGCCCGTTCCGAGGCCAACAAGATCGTCGGCGAGGCCCGTTCGCGCGCCGAGGGCCTGGAGCGGGACGCCCGTGCCAAGGCCGACGCGCTGGAGCGGGACGCGCAGGAGAAGCACCGCGTCGCGATGGGCTCCCTGGAGTCCGCCCGCGCCACGCTGGAGCGCAAGGTCGAGGACCTGCGGGGCTTCGAGCGTGAGTACCGTACGCGTCTGAAGTCCTACCTGGAGTCGCAGCTGCGCCAGCTCGAGACCCAGGCCGACGACTCCCTGGCCCCGCCGCGGAACCCGGCCGGTCCGGCGCTCCCGCCGTCGCCGTCGCCGTCCATGGCTCCGGCCGGTGCGATGGGGCACTCCATGGGTGGTCCCTCGATGGGCGGCCCGTCCCCCATGGGCGGTCCCTCCCCGATGGGCGGCCCCTCGTACGGCGGCCAGCAGCAGATGTCCCCGGCGATGACCCAGCCGATGGCCCCGGTGCGGCCGGCTGCGCCGCAGCCGATGCAGCAGGCGCCGTCTCCCATGCGGGGCTTTCTGATCGACGAGGACGACAACTAAGCGCCGCCGCGCAGTCGGCAGTCACGGGCCGGGCCCGGTTCCCCCACGGGGGCACCGGGCCCGGCCCGTTTCCGTTCCCCGGCGGTAGATGCGGGCCGGTGGTCGCGCCTCAAGCGCCGGCGGGGCTGGGTTTGGTGCCTTGGGCGGGGTGTGACCTGTGGGGCAGGCGGTGGCTTCGGGTGGGGCGGTGCCGCTGTTGTCCGGGTGCGGGCCGGTGGTCGCGCCTCAAGCGCCGGCGGGGCTGGGTTGGGTGCCCCTGGGCGGGGTGCGACCCGTCGGGCAAGCGGTGGCTTCGGGTGGGGCGGTGCCCCTCCGGGGGCTCTCCTCGGCTCGGCGCGTGCGGCCAGGTCTCGGCAAGACGGCCTGGGTTGCGCGCTCGTCCTGCGGGGAGCCCCCGGAGTGTCCCCGCCCCACGGCCCCGCTTCGTCCGAGACGGGGTGCGGATCCGCCGGGGTGGGGGTGTGGGGACGGCGGGGGGTGTCCCCGCAGGACGAGCGCGCAACCACCGGGTAAGGCCGTGACATGCCCGCACGCGCCGAGCCGAGGAGACACCCCCCGGCGGCACCGCACCCCCACCCCCCGATCCCGACCCCGCCCAAGGGCACCCAACCCAGCCCCGCCGGCGCTTGAGGCGCGGCCACCGGCCCGCACCCGGAGAACAGCGGCACCGCCCGGCCAGGGCAAAGGCGGCCACCGGCCCGCACCCGGAGAACTGGGCCCGGCCAGGGCCAGGGCGGCCGGGCCCGCACCCGGAGAGCTGGGCCCGGCCAGGGCC